>JBOICL010000403.1:0-1842 GCA_050740055.1 Stenotrophobium sp. | reverse complement strand
GGCCAAGCCTTGCGGCTTGGCGTTCGCCAGCATGGACTGCCACCAGCAGTCCATGAAACCCTGGCTCATCCCATTGCTCTTCGGGCAAGCGCCGTGTCGGCACCCGCTCTTGCCGGATGTGAACTGCCAAACGTTTAAATATATTAAACTATATTTAATTAAGTATGTATAATAAAACTAATTGCCTGGTGCTGAACGCAAGAGCGGGTGAGACTAATCCTGCGTCCAGCGGAAGCTGAGCGCGCCCAGCAGCAGGAACGCGACCGCCATCAGAGCCAGCACCAGCAGGTTTCCTCGTATTTCGGAAAGGCCGGCGCCGTCGAGCATCACCGCACGTGCGGCGTCGAGCATGTAGGTGAGCGGGAAAAATTTCGACGCCACTTGCAGTACGTGCGGCGCGCCGTCGAGCGAGAAGAACACGCCGGACAGCACCATCATCGGCCACGAAAAAAGATTCAGCAGACCGCCGGCGAGTTCCTCGCTGGTGACGCGCGCGGAGACGACCAGGCCCATCGCGATCATCGAGATCGAGCCGGTCAGCGTGACAATAAATAGATTCAGGTAGCTGCCTTCCATGCGGAAGTGCAGGAAATAATTGGTGCCCGCGAACACTGCGGTGGTGATGATCATGATTAGCGCGAGGCGCGACAGCAGTTGCGCGCCTATGAACTCGATGGCCATCAGCGGCGTCGCGTTGAGGCGCTTGAGGTAGCCGGACTTGCGATAGCGCACGATGACGTAGCCGATGCCGAACAGGCAGGAGAACATCATGTTCATGCCGAGGATGCCGGGCACCGCCCAGTCCACGTAGCGGATCTGCGCGCCGCTGACGGTGCCGCGTTCCAGCTTCGGCCCCGGCGAGCCGGCGAGCAGGCGCTCCAGCAGCACGCCCTTGGGCGACTGGTCGTTAATCCAGTAACGCGGAGGTTTGCTGCCCAGGTCCAGCAGCATATCGGCGCGGAAGCGCTGCACTTTCACGAGTGCGGCATCGAGATCGGTTTCCGCATAAAACTGGATATGCGGCGTGCCGAGGAAGGGATGCAGCTTCGCGTCCAGCGGCGTATTCACCGGAGCGATGACGGCGACCTTGAACAGCGGCTGGCCGGGGCCGGAAAAAATGAAGGCCATGCCCGCCACCATCAGCAGCGGCACCACCAGGTTCCAGCTCAACGCGGAGCGGTCGCGCAGGAATTCCAGCGAGCGCGCCCAGGTCATGGCCCAGAGACGTTTCATGCGCGCAGCTCCGCGCCGGTCAGTTGCAGGAACAGATCTTCCAGCGTGCGCGACCTGATTTTAAGCTGGGCGATTGAAACGCCGGCGTCGAGCAGTTCGCGCACCGCGCAGTTCACATCCGGCGTCATGATCTCGATGTTGTCGCCGCGCCGCATGACCGGCAGTGAAATTTTGCGGCCGTCGAGTTCAGCTTGCGGCAATTCGAGCACGGTATCGTTGAAGTGTTCCGTCAGCAGCTTTTGCGGTGCGCCGCGCGCGATGATCTTGCCGTGATCCATGATCGCGATCTCGTCGCAGAGCAGGTAGGCTTCCTCCATGTAGTGCGTGGTCAGCACGATGGTCTTGTTCTGCGCCTTGATGCTGCGCACCAGTTCCCAGAAATTGCGCCGCGCCTGCGGGTCGAGGCCGGTGGTCGGCTCGTCCAGAAAAATCACTTCGGGATCGTTGACCAGCGCGATCGCCAGCAGCAGGCGTTGCCGCTGGCCGCCGGAGAGTTTGCTCGAATCCCGATCAAGGAATTCACCGAGATGGCAGACCTCGATCAGTTCCTCTATATCGCGCCCTTTGGTGTAGAGCGCGCGGAAGAAACGCAGGTTTTCGCGCACGGTG
>JBOICL010000402.1:0-2904 GCA_050740055.1 Stenotrophobium sp. | reverse complement strand
AAACTCCATCGGCAACTCGCGAAACACCTGCTTGCAGAAACCGTCGACGATCATCGATACGGCGTCTTCCTCGCCGATGCCGCGCGTGCGGCAGTAGAACAATTGATCGTCCGATATCTTGGATGTCGTCGCCTCGTGCTCGACGATCGCATCCGGATTCTTCACCTCGATATACGGAAACGTGTGGGCGCCGCATTTCTTGCCGATCAGCAGCGAATCGCACTGCGTGTAGTTGCGCGCACCGCTCGCGCCCTGCTCGACCTTGACCAGACCGCGATAACTGTTCTGACCGCGGCCGGCGCTGATGCCCTTGGAGATGATCTTGGACCGGGTGTTGCGGCCGATGTGGATCATCTTGGTACCGGTATCGGCCTGCTGCGCATGATGCGTCAGCGCGACCGAGTTGAATTCGCCGGTCGAATCGTCGCCGCGCAGGATGCAGCTCGGGTATTTCCAGGTGATCGCCGAGCCGGTCTCGACCTGCGTCCATGAAATCTTCGAGCGCGCGCCGCGGCAATCGCCGCGCTTGGTCACGAAGTTGTAGATGCCACCGACGCCGTTCTCGTCGCCCGGATACCAGTTCTGCACGGTGGAATACTTGATCTGCGCATTGTCGAGCGCGACCAGTTCCACCACCGCCGCGTGCAGCTGGTTTTCGTCGCGCTGCGGGGCGGTGCAGCCTTCGAGATAGCTCACGTAGGCGCCTTCCTCGGCGATGATCAGCGTGCGCTCGAACTGCCCGGTGTTGCGTTCGTTGATGCGGAAGTAGGTGGACAGCTCCATCGGGCAGCGCACGCCCTTGGGAATGAACACGAAGGAGCCGTCGGTGAATACGGCCGAATTCAGCGCGGCATAAAAGTTGTCGCCTTGCGGGACCACCGTGCCGAGGTATTTCTTCACCAGTTCGGGATATTCGCGCACCGCGTCGGAGATCGGGCAGAAAATCACACCCGCCTCCTTGAGTTTCGCGCGGAAAGTGGTGGCCACGGAGACGGAGTCGAACACCACGTCCACCGCCACACCCGCGAGAATTTCCTGTTCGCGCAGCGGGATGCCAAGCTTCTTGTAGGTTTCGAGCAGCTTCGGGTCTATCTCGTCCAGCGACTTGGGGCCGTCCTTGGTGGACTTGGGTTGCGAGTAATACGAGATCGCCTGGTAGTCGATGCGCGGGTAATGCACATGCGCCCATTTGGGCTCGGTCATCTTCTGCCAGCGGGCGAAGGCCTTGAGGCGCCAATCCAGCAGCCATTGTGGCTCGTTCTTCTTGGCCGAAATGAAGCGGATGGTCTCTTCGCTGAGGCCGGGCGCGACGGTGTCGGAAGCGACATCGGTGACGAAGCCCGCGCTGTATTCGCTCTTGCGGACGAGGTCCTGGATATTGAGGGGAGTGGCGCTCATGTCAGCGGCTCGCGGACAGCGCCGCGGAATGGAAACGGATGGGGGATTCGGTGCGGCGCATCGGCGCGGCCATTTGCGCCAGCGTCACCGCTTCCAACGCCTGGCGGATGGAGCCGTTAATCAGCCGCCAGTTGGCGCGCGTGGTGCAGCTGGATTCGATGCTGCAATCGCTATGGTGCTCAGAACATTCGGTGACCGCGATCGGCCCTTCCACGGCGTTGACGATGTCGGCGACGGTGATCTGCTGCGGCGGCCGGCTCAGGCGATAGCCGCCGTGCGCGCCGCGCAGGGAATCGACCATGCCAGCCTTTGCCAGCAGCTTGAGCAGCTTGGCCGCGGTGGGCGCGGATACATGCGTGCGCGCTGCCAGGTCCTGCGCCGTGTGCAGTTGTTCGGGAGCGGTCGCCATTGCGGTCATCAGCATGGTGGCGTAATCAGCGAGTTTGCCAAGCTTGAGCATTTAAAGTAGACCAAATCAGTCCTGATTGAATTGTAATGCCCCAACACGACATATACAACGTCAATCGGGGCAAAATAGGCCCATGAATACGCAAGGTTTGTGGGATGTCCCAGCGCCATTCATCGAGCGCGTCACCGTGGGGCCGGAGCATATTGACCTGTTCGGCCATACCAACAACGTGATGTATCTGTCGTGGCTGGAAAAGGCCGCCTGGGCGCATTCCGTCAGTCTCGGCCTGAGTTTCGAGACTTACGAGAAGCTCGGCGCGGGCTGCGTCGCGCGGCGGCACGAGGTGGATTATCTGGTGGCCACGTTCGCCGGGGATGAATTGATGCTCGGCACCTGGATCGCGGAATGCGACGCCAAGTTCACTATGTGGCGTGCCTACCAGATCATCCGCGCCGGCGACGGTAAGACCGTGCTGCGAGGCCGCACGCAGTGGGTATGCGTAGACCTCAAATCGGGCAAGCTGCGGCGCATGCCGCCGGAATTCGTGAAGGGTTATCGGCCGGTAGAAGCAACGATGCTGGCTTGAGGTGCTTACGCGGAGGCGGTTTTGGCGTGCTCCAGCAGGTCGGCGAACAGCAGGGCCAGCGCGGGCAACTGATCGTTGAGGCCGTGATCGGAGTTCAGCACATGCAGCGCGCTGCGATTGTGCTGCGCGAAGCGGATGCCGCGCTCCACCGGCACGATGTCGTCGCGCCATCCGTGCACCACGGTCGAGAGGGCGGGGATGTCCTGCGGTTCCGCGTCCCAGCCGGGGAAATACAGCGCGGGCGCCATCAGGAACAAAGCTCGTGGGCACAAGCTCTGACAGGCCATCGCCGAGACATATCCGCCCATGCTTGATCCCACCAGTACCAGGCAATCCGCCCGCGGCGCGAGCGCCAGCAGATGCGCCACCCGCGCCGCGGGGTCGTGCGTATGACTATAATCGGGCGACATCACCTCGTAGCCGTGGCCGCGCGCCACTTCCGCGAGGTGCGTGATCTTGGTTCCCCAGGGGCCGCTTTCTTTGCCGTGTGCGAAGCACACCAGGTTTCGAG
>JBOICL010000401.1:0-2067 GCA_050740055.1 Stenotrophobium sp. | reverse complement strand
GCCTGGAGCACTGCACCAGGCTGCCCGCGATAACTCGCGCTCACAAACCGGAGCCCCCAATGGAAAAAATCATCTACGTGCTCTGGCGCGATCCGCAGGTGGACGCGGAAACCTTCTCCGCGCGCCTGCGCGGAGAACTGACGGCTCAGTTGCGAGCACTGGGCGTGCGCGGCTTGCAGGTGAATGTGTCCGATGCCGCGGTCAAGCCCGCCGCCGCCCTGCGACAGAAACACACGCAGCCGGCCATGGACGCCTTCCTCAACGTCTGGGTGGACAGCGCCATCGCGCGTCTGCGCAAACCGCTGGACGAGGCCATCGCCGCGCAGGTGCAGAAATTCGCGGCCTATCTGGTCACCGAGTCGCGGCCGCTGCGCGATACGCAACATCCGCCGCGCGCCGGCGAACGCACCGAGGGTTTCGCGCAGATCGCACTGCTGAAGCGCCCCGCGCGGCTGGTCTACGCCGACTGGCTGGACATCTGGCACAACTCGCACACGGACATCGCCATCGAAACGCAGGCCAGCTTCGAGTACGTGCAGAACGTGGTGGTGCGCGCCCTGAGCGCGGACGCGCCGGTCTTCGACGCCATCGTCGAGGAATGCTTCCCGGCTGGCGCGATTACCGATTACAAGGTGTTTTTCGACGCGCCGGGCGATGAGCAGAAATTTCGCCGCAACCTTCAGCGCATGATGGAAAGCGTGAGCCGCTTCATCGAGCCGGGCACGCTCGATGTCGTCCCCACCAGCCAGTACCGCATGTTCTGGCCGGGGTCTTCCGGTTAACCCACGGCTACTCGGTCGTCAAGCCGGTGCCGGAAACCTTTGCCGCCGCCGCGCGCGCGGGGTCGTCCCACAGGGCTGCGCTGCCCTGATCGACGGTTCCCAGCAGGCGCTTCAGCAGAGACTTGAGCACCGTGCCGTCCTCGGCGCCGAGGCGATCGAGCAGGTCCAGTTCCACTGCCTTGGCCTGCGAGATCAGGCGCAGGGCGCAGGCGCGCCCGCTTTCGGTGAGGCGGAACTCCGGGCTCTGCGCCTCCTCGATCACAGCCATCTGCGCGACGAGGCCGCGCGCGGCCAAGGATTGCAGCGTCGCCGCGCTCGCATGGTTCAGCACCGCGTTCATGCCGGCGTCGAGTTCGCCGGCGGTCATCACCGGCCGCAACGTCAGCGTGGACAGCACGTAGAACTCATCGTCGCTCAGCCCTTCCCCGGCGAGGTGCTTGCGGATCTGGCCGAAGAACTGGAAGTGGCTGCGGCCCAGCAGGTAACCGAGGAAGTCCTCGCTGAAACTGCCGGACATGTAAGCGCTGCGCGGCTTGGAGGCGGCCGGTTCGCGGCGCGTGGCGTGGGCGTAGCGGCCACTGTGGAACACCAGCGGCGCGGCTTCGCTGCGGGTGAAGTTCTGCACTTCGCCGACGAAAATCACGTGATCGCCGCCGTCGTACTGGAAGGCTGAACGGCACTCGAAGCGAGCCGTGCAGCCGCGCAAAAGCGGAATGCCGCCGACGCCTTCCTCGGTGTCCACGCCGGCGAACTTGTTTTCGCCGCGCTTGGCGAAACGCGCGGACAGCGGTTCCTGGTCGCTGGCCAGCACATGCACCGCCCAGTGCGGCGCTGCCTTGAAGGCGGGCAGACTCAGGGAGTTGTTGGCCAGGCTCCACAGCACCAGCGGCGGGCTGAGCGACACCGAGTTGAAGCTGTTGACGGTAAGGCCCAGCGGCTGGCCATCCTCGCCGCGGGTGGTGATGATGGTCACGCCGGTGGCGAACGATCCCAGCGCCTTGCGGAATTCACCGGCGTCAAAACTTGCAGTCACACTCATCCAGACTTTTTATCCCATTGGTTCGCGGCAGGCCGCAGCCTGTCATCACAGATCGTATTTGAAAGTCAGCGTCGCATAGTCGCGGTCGGAATACGGATTCTGCTCGACCGGGCTGATGTCGCGCACGCGCTTGTCCGGATTGCCGAAGAAGAAGTTGTAGCCCAGCGTGATCTGCAGATTGCCCAGGTAGGTCAGACCGGTGCTGAGGCCCAGCCGCTTGTCGCCCTGCCCGATCAGCGAGCCGAA
>JBOICL010000400.1:0-2122 GCA_050740055.1 Stenotrophobium sp. | reverse complement strand
AAACTTTGCAGGCCGATCACCGACAGCACCACGTCGCCCAGCGCCGCGGGTACCTGCGCCGGAGTGGCATTGGTGAACAGGGTCTGGCCGTTGCGCACGTAGTTGTTCAAGCTGGTGTCGAAGGCCTGCTGCACCATACCGGCGGTGCCGTCTGCGGAGACGAACAGGCGGCTCGGCACCAGGCTGATATTGCGAAAGCCCTGGGCGGCGAGGTAGTTGACCACGACCTGCACGCGATCGGGGTCGGGTGCGTAGGTGGCGATGAACTGGTCAGATGTCAGGTACTGGCCGTAGGCCGGGCTGCCGGGCGTATTGACCGCGAAAATCTGCTGCTTGAGCTGATCGATGTTGCGCAGCCGCAGGCCCAGGCCGATGTGCATGGGTGTATCGGCGGACAGCGGCCCCAGCAGGATTCCGTTTTTCGGGATGACGCCCTGAGTGGCGGTCGCCGCCCAAGTTCCGGCGAGGTCCGCGGCCTGCGGATTGGCCGCGCCCGGCGCGCTCGCGCTGTAGGCACTGAGGAACAGGGGCAGGGCCAGCGCCGCGCCGGAATACCGGCGGACACGGGCAAGAACTGGCTTGAGCCAGGTAAATGAGTGATTACGCATTTCTCCTCCAGAAAGGCAATAAGGCTGTGGCCGGCGCGATATCGGTATGTTTTTGCGCCGGGTATGGAGAAGCACAACGCGGCAGTTTTGTGACGGTTGACCTCCCCGCGACACTGTCAGGCCGGTGGAATCAGGGCGTCCGACTAATTAACAAAACTTTACGTTTCAGGTCTTCGGGCTTGAAGATCGGCGAGGAGCAGCGGTTTGCGGTGCAGATGAAGGCCGCGGGCTTGTGGAAGTCGGGATACGGCACATCGGGATTCGGCAGCGGGCCGGTACTGCGGTCCCACCATTCCACGCGCTTGTAGGCGCCGGGGAAGGTGAGCGCGATCTTGAACAGCGCGCCCGCTGTGGCGTCGGATTTGCCGCCGACGACGGTGAGGTGTACCGGTTCGCGGTTCAGTTCCTCGTCTGTCAGCAGCACCGAAGCCGCTGGAAAGCGCTCAGCGATGGCAGGCGCGGCGAGATAGCGCATGGCGGTCTGCGCCATCTTTTTGTCGGCGATATTGCCGGTGTAATGGAACAGCAGGTTGGCGAAGCGTGCGAGCGCGACGTTTTCGTCACGAAGCGGCTGTGGCTTGAAGGGCTGGTGTTTCGCGGGCTTGGCAGTGACGTAGCCGGCGTGATCAGCAGTGGCGAAATCGTGTGCCATGAATTTTGCCGCTGCCTGCGCGCGCGTCAGCCACACGCGGTCAGCCGTCACTTCATACAGCGACAGAAAGGCGCGCGCCATCGCCAGCGTGTCGCCCAGGTAAGGCCCGGCCGCGCCCCTGGCATCGTGCCGGAAACCGCCGTCCGGTAATGCGCGATGCGCGATGATCCACTGCGCGGCCTTCACCGCCGTCGCGAGATCGGTGGCATCGCCGGTGGCGGTGTAGAGCGTGGCCATGGCCTGTATCGCCCAGCCGTTTTCGCGCGCATAGATGTGCTTATCCACGCGCGGAGTGCCGAGTTTGCGGCGCGCGGCATCGTCGAGCCTGAAGTAGCCGGCGCCATGCTGGCCGTCGACGAGATCGGCGTCCTGGCTGGTGTAGAACGCGCCTTGCGGGCTGGTCAGGAAGTTGCGAAGGTAATTGCGGATGGCGAGCGCAGCTTTGAGATCGTCAGGGTTCTGATTCTGTAAATAGGCCAGCGCGTAGATGCGCAGGTTGTTGGCCTGCATGGCCATGATTTTTTCGAAATGCGGATGCTGCCAGTCGCCATTCGTCGAGTACTGGTAGACGCCGCCCCAGGCGGGATCAAGCAGGTTCAGTTGTGCGGTCAGGGTCTGTCGCACAAATTTTTGCGCGGCTGCGTTGCCCGTGCGCGCAAGCGTCAGCGCGTATTCGGTCGAATCCCAGTCGAGGAATTTCTGCTGGAGTCCCCAGCTGCCGTTTTGGCTGTCGTACTCGGCGAGGAAGTTTTTTTGCAGCGTTGCGCGGAGTTCTGGTGTCAGCGCGCTGGCACCGAACTCGACCGCTGTTTGCGGGCGCACCGAAGGCCCCGGCGTGGGGTCGTCAACAATGGCCTGGAGC
>JBOICL010000399.1:0-1504 GCA_050740055.1 Stenotrophobium sp. | reverse complement strand
GGAAATCTCAGATTTCGAGCACATCCGGCACCACCGGCGCATCTTCGATACATTCGACAATATTGATGACGGTGCCGGTGGGGTCCAGCAATGAAAATGCCAACTCGCCGCCGGGATACTCCTGCAGTGCGCCGAAGATTTTGACGTTATTGGCTTGCAGATCATCGTGCAGCCGGCGCACATCCTTCACCTCCAACGCCAGGCACATACCGCGCGTCAACGTCGCGTGCTGAAACACCGGCAGACGCGCCGGCCGCTTAGGGTGCAGGAAGCCGATTTCACCACCCTCGATAACCAGATGCACATACCAGTCCTTCTGGAACAGCACCTTCGCGCCCAGCACGTGGACGTAAAAATCGCGGCACTCCGCGAGCATCGGTGTCGTGATGATTGGATAGAAGGTTTTCATGTCGCGCTCCCCTTGCTTCAACCCTTGCTCAGGTGCGCCAGTGTAGCGCCGCTTTTCTCCCAGTTCCGGCCATCGAAATCATCGTAGCTCACCCGCTCGATCGTGCCGGGGGCCAGGCAGCGCAGGTTCACCGAGTAGCCGTCTGGATTGGAGCGCGGCACGTAGAAAGACTTGATGCCGCAGATGCGGCAGAACAGATGCTTGGCGGCGCCGGTGTTGAAGCTGTAGGTGCTGAGCTGTTCCGCGCCAGACAGCAGCTTGAAATCCGCCGCAGGCACGATCAGATGCTCGAAACCCGTCATCGCGCAGATCGAGCAGTTGCAGCGCTGCACGGTGACTTGCGCGGGCGCGCGCACCTCGAACCGCACCGCGCCGCAGTGGCAGCCGCCGGTGTGGATAATCTTGCTCATTCTGATTCGGCGCCTGCTGCGCCGCCGCGTAGCAGACGCCTTGCCACCGCCGACAGCAGCGCCAGCGCTGCGAGGGCCGCGACGATCAGCGGGCCGGCGGGCAGGTCGAAGGGCACGGTCAGCCACAGGCCCAGCGCGTAGCCGCCGATGCCGACGGCGTAGCCCAGCGGCAGGCCGGTGCGCTCCGGCAGTCCCCAGGTCGCCAGCGCAGGCAGGATCAGCGAAGCGAATACCAGGTAGACGCCGACAAGTTGCACCGAGGCCATGACGGTGACGGCGAACAGGAAATAGAACGCGGCGGGGCGGTGCCGCGCCCACAGGAACCACACCGCGAGCACGGCGGCGTAGAGCAGCGCCACCGGCACCAGCTGCGCAACGCTGGTCCACAGGATCTGGCCGGCCAGCAGTTGCTCCATGTGTTCCGCGCCATGCGGATTGCGCGACAGCACCAACAGCGCAACGCTGGCGGCAAGCACGTAAAGGCTGCCGATCAGCGCTTCCTGCAGCTTGCGCAAACTGCGCTCGGTCCAGGTCAGCAGCGCCGCGGCGATCAGCGCCGCGATGCCGGCCGCGACCTGCGCCCCCCAGCCGCTGCCGGCGTCGTCGGCCAGGCCCATCGCGCCGGCGACGATCACGCCCAGCGCCGCCACCTGCGCGATGGTGAGGTCGATGAAGATGATGCCGC
>JBOICL010000398.1:0-11752 GCA_050740055.1 Stenotrophobium sp. | reverse complement strand
CCGCTGCACCGAGCAGATGCCCGGTCATGGACTTGGTGGAACTGATCGCAACCTTGCGCGCGTGATCGCCGAAGGCCGCCTTGATCGCCTGGGTTTCAGCCAGATCGCCAGCCGGCGTGGAAGTGCCGTGGGCGTTGATGTAATCGACCTGTTCCGCATTGATGCCGGCATCGCGCAGGGTATTGAGCATACAGCGCCGCGCACCGTCGCCGTTCTCGGCAGGCAGGGTGATGTGATAAGCGTCGCCGGACATGCCGAAGCCGATCAACTCGGCATAAATGCGTGCGCCGCGCTTTTTTGCGTGTTCGAGGTCTTCCAGCACAACCACGCCTGCGCCGTCGCCGAGTACGAAGCCGTCGCGATCCTTGTCCCAGGGCCGCGAGGCCCGTTGCGGATCGTCGTTGCGGGTGGACAGCGCCCGCGCCTGGCAGAAACCCGCCATGCCTGCGGGACTGGAGCCCGCCTCGCCGGCACCGACGATGAAAACGTCGGCGTCGCCGGCCTGAATCAGGCGCGCGCCGATGCCGATGGAATGCGTGGCCGTGGTGCAGGCCGTGACCGTGGCCAAGTTAGGCCCGGTAATCCCCATTTCGATGGAAATGTAGCCGGAGATCATGTTGATGATGCTGGCCGGCACGAAGAATGGCGAAACCTTGCGCGGGCCGCCCTTGTGCAGCGCCGCGCATTCGCTTTCGATGGTGCCGATGCCGCCGATGCCGGAGCCGACGCAGATGCCGATGCGCTCGCGGTTGGCTTCGGTGATTTCCAGTCCGGCGTCCTTCACCGCCTGCTTGGCGGCGGCGACGCCGTACTGGATGAAGGGATCGGTGCGCTTGATCTCCTTCGGCCCCATCCAGTCCTCAGCCCGGAAATCCGCCACCAGCCCTGCGAACCGGGTGCTGTAGGCGGAAACGTCATAGCCCGTGATCGGGCCGATGCCCGATTTGCCGGCCAGCACATTGGCCCAAGCCGTTTCGAGCGTGGAGCCCACGGGCGACACGATGCCCATGCCGGTGACGACGACGCGTCTGCGGCTCATGCGGATTCCCGGTTGAGGGTAAAGAGGGGGCTGCTTACGCCTGCTGGCTGGTATGCGACTTGATGTAGTTGAGGACATCCTGGAAGGTGACGATCTTCTCGGCTTCCTCGTCGGGAATATCGATCTCGAATTCCTCTTCGAGGGCCATCACCAGTTCGACGGTATCCAGGGAGTCCGCGCCGAGATCTTCCACGAAGGAGGCCGTGGGGGTGATCTGATCTTCGCTGACCGAAAGCTGTTCGGCGATGATCTTTTTTACCTTTTCTTCCAAGCTGCTCATGCGTACTCCTGTACTTTGATGTTTATTAAAGCGCGCCTATTTTAAGTGAATTGGCGGGCCGTGACAGCAATAAATTATTTCAGTCTTGACAAGCCCTTA
This sequence comes from Stenotrophobium sp., assembly GCA_050740055.1. Classification (GTDB taxonomy): domain Bacteria; phylum Pseudomonadota; class Gammaproteobacteria; order Nevskiales; family Nevskiaceae; genus Stenotrophobium. The sequence continues at coordinate 10,334 of JBOICL010000398.1, read as the reverse complement.
AAGGCCTGCCGTGCGTGGCGGCCTCTGCCGTCAGGCCATGTTCATGCCGCCATTGACATGCAGGGTTTCGCCGGTGACGTACCCGGCCTCGCGCGACGCCAGGAAAGCCACTGCGGCGGCGATATCTTCGGGCTGGCCCAGACGCTGCGCGGCGATCTGGCCCAGCAAGGTCTTGCGCGCATCCTCACCCAGATCACGGGTCATGTCCGTTTCGATGAAGCCGGGCGCAACCACGTTGACGGTGATGCCGCGCGAGCCGATCTCGCGTGCCAGCGCCTTGGAGAATCCCACCAGCCCGGCCTTGGCCGCGCAATAATTCACCTGCCCGGCGTTGCCCATCACGCCGACCACTGAGCCGATGCTGATGATGCGGCCGTGGCGCGCTTTCATCATGCCGCGCAGCACCGCGCGCGACAGCCGGAATACCGGCGTCAGATCGGTATCAATCACGTCGCTCCATTCTTCGTCCTTCATGCGCAGCAGTAGGTTGTCGCGCGTCACGCCGGCATTGTTGACGAGGATGGACACCGGCCCGATCTCCGCGATCAGCGCGTCCACCGCCGCACCGTCGCGCACGTCGAGCACACGGCCGCTGCCGCCCAGCGCTTGCAGTTCTTTGCCGATCGCTTCCGCGCCCGCGGCGCTGGTGGCTGTGCCGATGACTTTCGCACCGCCGCTGGCCAGACGCTGCGCGATGGCCTTGCCGATGCCGCGGCTGGCGCCGGTGACCAGCGCGATTTCACCTTGCAGACTCATAAACCTTTACTCCGGTGCGCTTACCCGCTCAGCTGCATTTCACAGTGAGCGGAGTTCTATTTTAGCTGATTTAAATATTTATATTAAATACTTGTTCAATACACCGTAGGGCATTTGGCTGGAGCGGGTGGCCTCATGCGTCTTTCACAAGTTCCGCCGCGCTAGCCAGCCCCTGCGCATCTTCCAGCGATACGTTCTTGCTTTCCTTGAGGATGCGCTTGCCCAGCCCGCATAGCACCTTGCCCGGCCCGCATTCGAGAAACACAGTGATGCCCTGCCCGTTCAGGTTGGTGATGGTCTGGGTCCAGCGCACCGGCCTGTAGAGCTGTTCCTTGAGCGCGCGCCGTATCGCATCCGGTTGCGCGTGCGGCGCGGCGTCGAGATTGTGGAAGACCGGGATTGCAGGTTGATGAATCGTGATTTGCGCCAGCCGCGCGTCGAGCTTTTCCGCCGCGTCCTTCATCAACGAGCAGTGCGAGGGTACCGACACCGGCAGCTTCACCACCATGCGCGCGCCATGTGCTTTGCCGTGGGCGGCGAGCCATTCCAGGGCGGCGGTCTGGCCCGCGACCACCACCTGACCGGGGGCGTTGTAGTTGACCGGCTCCAGCACTTCCGTGCCCGGATAGGCCTTGCACAGTTCCTCTGCCTTGGCGTCATCAAGACCGATCACCGCCGCCATCCCGCCGGTCCCGGCCGGCACGGCAGCCTGCATCAGCTGGCCGCGCAGTTCGACCAGCTTGAGCGCGTCGGCAAAATCCAGCGCGCCGGCCGCGACCAGAGCGGTGTACTCGCCCAGGCTGTGGCCCGCCAGAGCGGTGGACGGCGGCAGGCCCTGCCTCAGCCAAACGCGCCAGACCGCGATGCCGGCCGCGAGCAGCGCCGGCTGGGTGAGCTGGGTCTGGTTGAGGTCTTCCGCCGGACCGTTCTTGACCAGCGTGGCCAGGTCCCAGCCCAGCACTTCCGAGGCTTCGCGGAAAGTGGCTTCGACTTCCGGCGCCGAATGGCCGGAGAGCATGCCGACAGCCTGCGAGCCCTGCCCCGGAAACAGCATCGCGTAGCTCATTTTTGTCATCCCTTGATCTTCAGCGAAAAAGTTTCCACTCGCGTGAACGCGCCGAACGCCAGTCCGTAGATCACTGCGGCAATCGAGCCGAACAGATGCGCCTGCAAGACCACCGAGCCGCCGATCTCTTGCGCATCCGACACCGGCGAGCCGGTGAATATCTCCCAGCCCAGCTTGCCGAGCAGATACAGAAGGCAACCCAGCGCGATCAGGTCTTTCTTCAGCGCCTGCGGCATCAGGCCCAGCACGAACAGGCCGTGAATCACGCCGGACATTCCCACGTAGGTCGGAATCTCCGGCGCGAAATAGTACAGGCCCAGCGACATGCTCACGGACAGCAGCAGCAGGCGCCTCATCCATACGGCGGACGACAGCGGCTGCGGGCACAGCAGCACCAACACCGCCAGTCCCATCTCGTTGAGGAACAGATGCCACCAGCCCAGGTGCACGAAGTTGCCCGTGAGCAGGCGCCACCACTGGCCCGCGCCGATCAGCGCGCGGTCGTACTGAAACCATTCGCGGCCGCTGTTGCCCAAGAGTTCCATGAACACCAGCAGCGCCATCAGGCACAGCGGCGCGGCCCAGATTTTCAGAGAGGTCTGGGGCGCTTCTGCTATGATTCCGTGCGCTGGTTCCACGCTACTTTCAAGTTCTGAATCCATATGAAAAACATCTATTCCCGCTCGCCGCAGGGCGGCTTTACCCTGATCGAGATCATGGTGGTGGTGGTGATCATCGGCCTGCTGGCCGCCATTGTCGCACCCAAAATCCTGGGCCGCACGGACGACGCCCGCATCGCCAAGGCCAAGCAGGACATCAGCGTGCTCGAGTCCGCGCTCAACCTCTACAAGCTGGACAACTACACCTACCCCTCCACCCAGCAGGGGCTTGAGGCACTGGTGGCGCAGCCTTCCGGCGATCCACAGCCGAAGAATTACAAGCTCGGCGGCTACATCAAGTCGCTGCCCAAGGATCCCTGGGGCAACCCCTACCAGTACCTGCAACCCGGCACGCATGGCGAGTTCGACATTTTCAGTCTCGGCGCGGACGGCAAGCCGGGCGGCGAAGGCGTCAATGCGGATATCGGAAATTGGGACCTGAACAGCTAGGTTTCAGCCATTCCGGATGTGACAGCGTTTTCGCGCCCGCTCTGAACAGAGCGATGTGATGCCCAGACTCCGCACTTCACCCCGCCGGGCCAGCGGCTTCACGCTCCTCGAAATCATGGTGGTGGTGCTGATCATCGGCATCCTCACGACTTTCGCCACGCTGTCCATCGGTAAACGCGAGGTGGATGACCGCATGGAAGTGGAGGCGCAGAGGCTCGAACAGGTGCTGAGCCTGGCGGCCGACGAGGCGCAGACCAAGGGCATCGAGATCGGTTTCCGCTATACCGACCAGGGCTACGAATTCCTCGCCACCGCGAAGGACGGCAACTGGGCGACCTATGCCGAATCCGGGCCGCTGCGCGACCGCAAGCTGCCCTACCCGTTCTACCTGGAACTTCACGTCGAGAGCCGCAACGTTGCGCCGGTGCAGACCGGCGGCGACAAGGCGGTCAAGGTCGAGCCGCAGATCATGTTGCAGTCCAGTGGTGAAGTGACCGCGTTTTCGATGGATCTCAAGGCTTACAACTACCAGCCGTTCTACCGCATCGACGCCGACGTGCTCGGCAAATTCACGCTGACCCGCGAAGGCAACTCGTGAAATCCGCGCGCGGATTCACGCTCATAGAAATCCTCGTCGCGGTGGCGATCCTCGCCATCGCACTGGCCGCGATCATCTCCGGCATGGCGCGCTACGCCAGCGAAGCCGGTTATCTCCAGGAAAAAACCCTGGCCCTGTGGGTCGCCCACAACCGGCTAACCGAGATGCAGATGGACCCGGCCTGGCCGCCGGTCGGCAAGAGCGACGGCGATGTCGAAATGGCCGGCCTCAAGTGGAAGTGGCTGGTGGTCGTGCAATCCACGCCGGACGACCGCCTGCGCCGCGTGGACATCCGCGTGCAGCACATCGGCGAGAACGGCGACCTCGCCTCGCTGTCTGCTTTCTTCTCCAGCGCGGGGCGCGGCCAGTGAAGCGCGCGCGCGGTTTCACGCTGCTGGAACTGATCGTCGTCATCGCGATTTTCGGCGTGATGTCGGTAATGGCTTACGGCGGTCTCGCGTCGGTCCTGCAGACTCGCGTACGCGTGCAGCAGTCGATGCAGCGCACCGCCGAACTACAGAAGGCCTATATCTTCCTGCGCAACGATTTTCAGCAGGTGCGCAACCGTCCTGCGCGCGACAACTTCGGCGACTTGCAGCCGGCCTTCCTCGGCAATCGCCTTAACCAGGTGACCTTCACGCGCGGCGGCTGGAACAACCCCCTGTCGCAGCCGCGTTCGAGCCTGGAGCGCGTGGCCTATCACTACGACGAAAAAAACGATGTGCTGGTGCGCAGCAGCTATCGCGTGCTCGACCTGGCACAGGACTCGAAGCCGGTCGATGCGCAGCTATTGACGCAGGTCGAAGAAATCCACTGGCGCTATCTGGACCCATCCACCCGAACCTGGATGACCACCTGGCCAGTGGACACGCAGACCAATGTGTTGGCCGCCACCGTCGCACCACCGCTGGCGGTGGAACTGAAGCTGACAACCAAGGATCTGGGCGAACTGCGCTTCTTGTTCCGGCTGGGACTGGAGCCGCTGCCGAATGGCCTTGGCGCAGGCTATGTGGCGCCGGGCAGCGGCGCTCAGGTTGCCGCGCCACCACAAGGCAGTCCGCAGACGGGCAATCCGCAAACCAGTCCCGGTATCCTTAACGGACTCACGCCGCCGCCGGGAACTACGCCGCAATGATCACGCGCGCGCCAGACCGGCTTTCATCTCATTCCTGCGCTACCCGCTCGCAGGTATCGGGCGGGAATGAGTGTTTTAATATAGATAAAAATACTAACTATAGTAACTATAATATAACAGAATGTCTGGACAAAAACCCCGGAGCGGGTGACGCACCGCGCAGCAAAAAGCGCAGCCGGCAATCCGGCGTCGCGCTCATCACCGCGATTCTGGTGGTTGCGCTCGCCAGCATCGCTGCCTCGGCCATCCTCGTCTCCGCCGACATCGCCATCCGCCGCACCACCAACCTGCAGGATTCGGAAAAAGCCTGGTGGTATGCCGAGGGCGTGGAGGACTGGGTCAAGACCATCCTGCAGCGCGATTCCGAACTGAACAAGACTGATTCCTTCGCGGACATCTGGGCGACGCCGGAAACGCTGCCGGTCGACGAGGGCGTGCTGCGCGGCCATGTGGAAGACCTGCAGGGCCGCTTCAACCTCAATAACTTCGGCGTGCCGGACCTCAACCGCTACCAAGTCTACGTGACGCAGTTCGAGCGCCTGCTGCAAAACATCGACGGCGCCGACCCCTTCATGGCCCGGCCGCTGGCCGCCGCGATCCGCGACTGGATCGACGCCGACAGCGTGCCCACTCCGCCGGACGGCGCGGAAGACACCGAGTACCTGGTGCACGTTCCGCCCTACCGCACTCCCAACCGGCCGATGGAAAGCGTCAGCGAGGTTCTGGCGGTCAAGGGCATGACCAAGGACCTGTACTACAAGCTCACGCATTGCGCGATGGCCAGTACCGGCCCGGTCAGCTGCATCACGGCGCTGCCGCAGTACCCGACACCGATCAACGTCAACACCGCGCCTGAGCCGGTCCTGCAATCGCTGGTGCGCCAGCCCTCGCAGGCCATAGAAGCGTTCGTCAAGCTGCGCGTTACCCAGCCGTTGACCAGCCCCAGTCAGGTGTTCCAGGCGCCACCTGCCGGCTTCGTCACCGCAGCGGACGGCACCACCCAGGACATGGTCTCCGTCACCAGCAGTTATTTCCTGCTCAAGGCGGAGGCCTTCATAGGCAGCGGCCGTGTCGCCCTGTATAGTTTCTACTATCGCCCCGCCCAAGGGCCGCCTGTGGTGCTGGGGCACAGCACCGACAGCGAATAATTACCTCATACAAACCAGTTCAACTTGCGCGAAATCCTCTACATCCGGCTGCACTCGGGCGCACCCGACGCGGTCACGGCCTACTGCATCGCGCGTTCCGACGCGCTGTTGTCGTTCGACATCAACCACGCACCGCTGGCGCAGGTGCTGGCGCAGGCGGCTGGCCGGCGCATCATCGTGCTGGTGCCCGGCGCCGAAGTGCGCCTCACCAGCGTCAGCGTTCCCGCGCGCCAACCGGCCAAAGTGCTGCAGGCCGCACCCTACGCGCTGGAAGAACAGATGGCGGAGGACGTGGACACCCTGCATTTCGCGCTGGGGCCACGTCAGCCGGATGGCGCGTATCCGGTCGCCGTCACCGCACGCGCGCGCATGGAGCAATGGCTGGCGCCGTTCAACGAACTCGGTCTGCATCCGGAAGCGCTGATCCCCGAAACCCTGAGCCTGCCCCCCGCGCAGCCCGGCCAATGGAGCGCCCTGGCGGAAGCGGATCATGTCATCGTACGCACCGGGGCCTACAGCGGCTTTGGCTGTGTCAGCGAAGATCTGCCGCTGTTCCTGGAACTCGCCGACTCCAGCCGCCAGGCCCTGTTGCGCCTCATCGTTCCGCAAGGCGTGCATGAGGATTTCACGCGCCTGCAATGGCCGCTGGAACTGCTGCCGGGATTCGCCGAGCCGCTGGCCGCGCTGCTGCAAAACCTCAAGCCGGATCACAGCATCAACCTCCTGCAAGGCAATTATTCGCAGCGCGAGGATCTGAGGCGCCTGTGGCAGCCTTGGCGCGCCGCCGCAATCCTCGCGGTGGTCTGGATCGCCGCCGCAGGCCTTGAACATGCGGTGCAGGCCGTGCGGCTCAGCCGCCAGGTCGCCGAACAGGAAGCGCAGAATGTGCAGCGCTACCAGCAGTTGTTCCCCAGCGAAACGCGCATCGTCGATTTGCAGGCGCAGGTGGCGCAGCAGGTGAAGCTGCTGCACGGCGGCGGTGCGCATGGCAGCTTCGTGCCGCTGCTGGATACGCTGGCCGGCGCGCTCGCCGCCACGCCGGGCCTGGCCTTGCAGGGCGTGCAGTACCGCGATGGAGCGCTCTATGTGAGCCTGACCGGCAAAGATCTGCAGCAACTCGAAACCCTACGCGGCGAGTTCGCAAAAAACAGCAAGACGCACCTGGAAGTGCAATCGGCCAACGCCGGCACCGACGGCGCGCAGATCCGCATCAAGCTGACACCGTCATGATCAAGCAGCGACTCGAACAATTCCAGGAATGGTTCCGCGGTCTTTCGCCGCGCGAGCGCTGGATGGTTAGTGTCTGCTTTACTGCCGTCGCATTCACGATTCTGTATCTAGGCATCTGGCAGCCGTTGGGCAATGCCTATCGCCAGCGCGAAGCCGCGCTGATCTCGGCGCACGCATTGGGCGAGCAACTGGAGCAGATCGCTACCGACCTGCAGAAAACGCACGGCAGCGGTGCATCAGCGGCCGACCGCAGCTTGTCCCTGCTGGCGGCGGTCGATCAGTCGAGCAAATCCGGCGCACTCGGCAAACCCCTGTCGCGCATCCAGCCGGATGGCGACACCTCGGTTAAGGTCTGGGTGGACGGCGTGAACTTCGAAGGCCTGCTGCGCTGGATCGCGGAACTGGAAACGCACTATGGCGTAGCAGTGGACACAGTAGACATCGAACGCGAGGGCACAGCCGGCGTGGTCAATGCGCGACTGACGCTGGTGCGCTCATGAAGCGGCGGACTTATACCCTCATCGGCGTCGCCGTGTTTGTCTGCGCGCTGCTGGCGTATGCACCCGCTGCTACGCTGTACGGCTGGCTGGCGCCGAAAAACAATCCCGCCGATGTCGAGCTGTACGGCGTGCAGGGCACCGTCGCGCAGGGCCAGCTTTCCGGCGTATTCATCAAGGGCCACCCCGCCCTGGCCAAGCTGCGCTGGCAACTCAATCCTTGGTGGCTGCTGCTCGCTCGCGCGTCGTTCCATGTGCAGGGCGGTGGCGAGCAGGCCGTGCTCGACGGGCACGTCAGTTTTGCGCCGTTCAACGGCATCCGGCTCAGCGACCTGCGCGCGGCTATGAAAGTAAAACCGCTGCTCACCGCCATCGGCCAGCCGTATCTGCCACTGGATGGACAGGCCGCGCTCGACCTCAAAAGCCTCAAGCTGCGCAACAATCAGCTCCGCAGCGCCGATGGCCGCGTGACCATCCACGGTCTGGCCTGGACGCTGGCCAAGGACCCGCTGCCGCTGGGCGATTACGAGGCGGTGGTCACGACGGAAGCGTCCGATGTCATCGCCAAGATCAACTCCACGTCGGGCCCGCTGGAATTGAGCGGCACGGCAAAGCTCTCGCAGGACCAGAGCTACGAAATCCTGGCGCAGTTCAAGCCCAAGGCGGATGCGCCGCCGCTGGTCGTCAACCTGGTCAGCTCCAGCGGCGCGCCGGACGCGCAGGGCTGGTATCACTTCACCCTGCACGGCAAGCTGCAATGACGCGATCGGTGCATGTCGTCGCGGCGTCCATAGTCGAGCGTGAAGGTAAATTTCTGCTGGTGGAAGAGCGCATCGGTGGCGCAGTCATGATCAACCAGCCCGCCGGCCACTGGGAAGACGGCGAAACACTGATAGACGCCGCGCGCCGCGAAGCGCTGGAAGAAACCGGCTGGGAAGTCGAGCCCACCGACGTGCTGGGCTTCTACGACTTCAAACCGCCCGATCTGGATTACTGTTTCCTGCGCGTCGCCTTCATTGCGCGTGCCGTGACTTATCACCCACAGCGCAAACTCGATGAGGGCATCGTCGGCCCGATCTGGCTCACGCGCGATGAACTGCTGGCCTGCCGCGACCGCCACCGCAGTCCCTCGGTCATGCGCTGCGTGGACGATTACCTTCAGGGCAATGCCTATCCGCTTTCCATGATCGCGCATCTGTCAGCGGAAAAATGAGCGCGGCGCAGGTCGTTGTCGGCATGTCCGGCGGCGTCGATTCATCGGTCGCCGCGTATCTGCTCAAGCAGCAGGGCTACCGCGTTTCCGGCCTGTTCATGGTCAACTGGACCGAGGACGAAGAAGGCTACTGCTCCTCGGCCGAAGATTTCCAGGACGCGCGCGCCGTCTGCGATGAACTCCAGATTCCCTTGCAGCGCGTGGATTTTTCACGTGAATACCGCGACCGCGTGTTCCAGCGTTTTCTCGCCGATTACGCCGCCGGCAAGACGCCGAACCCGGATGTGCTGTGCAACCGCGAAGTGAAATTCCAGCCCTTCCGCGACTACGCCCTGCGCCTCGGCGCTGATTTCATCGCCACCGGACACTACGCCCGCATCGCGCACGAGCCCGACGGCCCGCATCTGCTGCGCGCCGTTGACGAGAACAAGGACCAGACCTACTTTCTCGCCGCCGTCGCGCGCAGCCAGCTCGAGCGCGTACTGTTTCCGGTCGGCGGGTTGACCAAACCCGAAGTGCGCGCACTGGCGCAAAAAGTGGGGCTGCCGAATCACCGCAAGAAGGATTCCACCGGCATCTGCTTCATTGGCGAGCGCGAGTTCCGCGAGTTCCTCTCCCGTTATCTCAAGCCTTCACCCGGCCCCATCGTGGACGACGCCGGCCGCAGCGTCGGCAGCCATCAGGGCCTGATGTATTACACGCTCGGCCAGCGGCGCGGATTGCACATCGGCGGCCAGCGCGGCGCGCGCGAAGCGCCGTGGTATGTCGCCGCCAAGCGCGCCAGTGAAAACACGCTGGTGGTAACGCAGAACGCCGATCACCCGCTGCTCATGAGCACCACGGTCATCACCGAACCCTTCCAGTGGATACGGCGCCCGCATAACCTGGACAAGCCGCTGCTCGCTCGCATCCGTCATCGACAGAAACTTCAGGTTTGCAATGTTTCGCGGCGCGCGGACGGAACTCTCGAAGTGAACTTTGCGCAGGCCCAGCGCGCCGCAGTGGCCGGGCAGTACCTGGTTCTTTACGACGATCAGGAATGTCTTGGCGGCGGTGAAATCGCGAGTGCCCGGTGAGCCGGTTTCTCAAAACGGGCTCACCCGCTCATCGAAAGGGATGCTGGATAATAGTTTTAATATATTGACTATAAATGTTTTAAATCAATATAATTTAACAATTCTGTCTTCGTTTCAAGCAGAGCGGGTGAAGCAGCGCAGACTTGGTTTTGAAATCAACAAAACCGGATCGGTTTTAATGCCTGCGTCCTGATGATTTGTACCGCAGACCATTGAGCAAACAAAGGAGACCTCACCGTCATGGGACTCAAGAAAATCATGCTGCTCACGGGGCTCGCATTCCCGGTCATCGCGGTGGCGTTCATGAATCTGTTTAGTGGATTTACTGTGGAGCGGGGGGTCGTCATCAAGCCTCAGCAGTACTCGCGTCCTGGAAAACTTGCCAAAGCTGCGGATGGAGGCTACTTCGTAATTGGAGAAGGTGCGCTGGCTTGGCTGGTCAAGACCGACCCCAATGGCAATGTATTGTGGAGTTATCGAGAGCCTTTGACAGATGAAGCAATAGG
>JBOICL010000397.1:0-3481 GCA_050740055.1 Stenotrophobium sp. | reverse complement strand
CGCTCAACCCAGAGCGAAATTCAATCATCAAATCAGTTTTGGCTGCCAATCCTGACAAACGGATGGCCGCATGAATCAGGCGACAACTACCTTGACACGCGCCGACTGCTGGTGGCAGTCCATGCTGGCGAACGCCAAGCCGCAAGGCTTGGCCGGGGCGAAGCCGGGAGGCACCCGAAGCCCGCGACGTAACGAAGGTCGGCACCCCACCGCCCGCTCCCGCACCCGTTTTGCTGCGCAAAAACACCGTGTCGCGGGCGGGTGCTCCGCTTACGAATTACGAGACCGGCGCCCCGTATCAACTGGCGTCAGATCGGACTTGCGATTTTGAGCTTGAGCTTGCGTCCGGCCTCGATGAGCCGGCGATCCAGCGTATAGAAGCACGCCACTCCTTCATTCTCGGCGATGGCGAGATGCAGCGCGTCTCCGGCGCGCAGTCCCAGCGCGTGCTGGCCGAGTCGCTCGGCAGCCTTGCTGTAGTCGCCGCGGGCCGGGGTCAGTACCTTGAAACTGCCGGTCGCGAGCTTATCCATCAGTGCGCAGGCTGTACGCGCCTGATCAGGCTTCAGCTCTTTTTCCCGAACCTTGATTCCCATCGCGCTGGCAAATTCGGTGAGCGTCCAGTCGCTGATGACCAGAGTTTTGGCGGCATTGACCTCAAACCACGCCCGCACCGCGGCTGATTCCGGCTCCTGCACAAACAGCGGAACGAGCACGCTGGTATCGAGATACAGCATCAATACGCCTCGTCACGCATCCTGCGGATGATCTCCGCACTGCGCACACGCGCAGGCTGCAATCCTTCACGGAAAGCATCGATCTCGCGCAGGTTCAGCGGATGTCTGGCACGTTCGACACCCGACAGCCGCGCCACGGGCGCGCCACGCCGTGTGATCAGCACATCGTGCCCGGACTCCACCCTGGCCAGAATTTCGCTGAAATGGGCCTTGGCTTGCACAACGGAGACCCTGTTCATGGTTCGCTCCAAATGGTCATCTACATGACCATGCTAACACGCACGGAATGTGGATAGCGCTCCTGGCTTTAAACTCCGAACATGAATTTTGCCCGCTACATCAAACCCCTGTTCGCTCTCGGCCTCGCACTGCTGCTCGGTGGCTGCGGCAACCTGGGCTATTACGTCCACCTCGCGCGCGGTGAATACAGCATGCTGTCCAGGCGCGAACCCATCAGCGAAATCCTCAAGGACCCGGCAGCAGATCCCATACTCAAAGCACGCCTGACCAGGGTGCTGGATGCACGCGCCTTCGCCTCGCAGACCCTGCACCTGCCGGACAACCGCAGCTACACGCTCTACGCCGATGTCGGTCGCCCCTACGTCGTATGGAATGTCTTTGCCGCGCCGGAGCTGTCGCTGGAGCCGGTGCAGCACTGCTTCCTGCTCATCGGCTGCCTCGCCTATCGCGGTTACTTCGACCTTGCCCACGCGCGCGCGGAAGCCGATGCGCTGAAAACCGATGGCGACGAAGTCTTCATCGCCGGTGTGCCCGCCTACTCCACGCTGGGCTGGTTCGACGACCCGGTGCTCAACACCATGATGCGCTGGAGCGACGAGCAGCTCATCGCCACCGTGTTCCACGAACTCGCGCACCAGCAGTACTACCTCAAGGGTGACACCGCCTTCGACGAATCCTTCGCCAATTTCGTCGGCGAGGAAGGGCTGCGCCAGTATCTCGTCGCTCGAGGCGGTGCCAGCGACACCGAAATCCTGCGCCGCCAGCGCGAACAAACTTTCATAGAACTGGTGATGGACACGCGCGCACAGCTTGCTGACATCTACACCAGCAACCTGCCGGACGCCGGCAAACGCATGCGCAAGCAGCAAGCGTTCGCTCATCTGCGTGAGCAGTACGCACAACTCCGCGCGGGTCCGTGGAAAAACTTCGCCGGCTACGACGCCTGGTTCGCGGGCGAGATGAGCAATGCCAAGCTGCTGCCTTTCGGCCTCTACGACAAATGGGTGCCTGCGTTCGCCGAGCTTTATCGCCTGCAGAACAGCGACTGGCCAGCTTTTTATGCAGCAGTAGAGCAGTTGGGCGAGGAGCCGGACGAAGCACGTACTGAGAAGCTGAAGCAGCTGAGTGCAAAACAGGAGCGATAGGCGGTTCTGGAATATCCCTCATCCTGCCCCCTCACCCTGCCCTCTCCCCCTTCGTGGGGAGAGGGGATCTATTACATCTGGCTGGTTTCCCTCACTCCTACGCGTTGAGAGGGAATTTATCTTTGACGTTTCCCTCTCCCCTTCAGGGGAGAGGGTCAGGGTGAGGGGTCAGCGCAGCAAGAACAGCTTGCAAAACCCCCTCCGCCTCCTTGAAGACCTGATCATTCCAGAACCTGATCACCCTGAATCCGCAGCGTTGCAAGTATTCGGTGCGAGCCTGATCCTGATCCGCCAGCTCGACGTGCTGACCACCATCAAGCTCAATAACCAGCTTGGCTTCAATGCAGGCAAAATCCACGATAAAAGGTCCGACACTGTATTGACGGCGAAATTTACAGCCTGCCAATTGGCGATTCCGGAGTTTCTGCCACAGAAGAAATTCGGCGTCGGTCTGGCGCTTGCGTAGTGCTTTTGCGAGCTTTAGCTTCTCGCCTTTTCCTCTGCGGCTTCTCCCCCTCACCCCTGCCCTCTCCCCCTGATCGGGGGAGAGGGAGTTTTCGTCGTCGATGCTCATCTAAAGATCAGATCAAAACTTGCGCGTCTCGCCATGTTTGAATACCCAGACCGATTCCGGCGAAACTGCCTGCGCCTCAAGCGCAACGGCCAGCTGTTTCGGCGGTTCGTCCAGCGGTTCCAGGGTCAGGCGGAAGGTGCCCCAGTGCATCGCCACCGACTGGCGGCTGCCGATGTCGCGATGGATCTTCACCGCCTCCTCGGGATTCACATGCACCGGCCGCATGAAGCTGCGCGGCTCGTAGGCGCCGATGGGAATCAATGCGAGGTCGATCGGCGCAAAGCGCTCGCCGATGTCGGCGAAATCTTTCGAGTAGCCGGTGTCACCGGCGAAGAACACGCGCCGCTCTGCCATCTCCAGCACAAAGCCACACCACAGCGTCTTGTTGCGGTCGCTGGCGCTGCGGCCCGAAAAATGCTGCACCGGCACGGCGGTGACGCGCAGCGCGCCAGACGACGCCGCCTGCCACCAGTCCAGCTCCGTAACCTTGTCGATGCCCTGACGCTCGAACCAGGTTTTGAGCCCCAGCGGCACGAAGAACTGCGGCGCATGCTCGCGCGCGAGCCGTTTGACCGTGACCAGATCGAGATGGTCGTAATGGTTGTGCGAAACCACCACGGCGTCGATAGGCGGCAGATCGGCAAAGTCCAGCGCTGGCGGCTGATAGCGCTTCGGCCCGGCATGGCGCAGCGGCGAAGCGCGCGCCGTCAGGTGAGGATCGGTGAGGATGTTCAGACCGTTCCACTGTACCAGAAAGCTGGCGTGCCCGATCCAGGTCAGCGCAT
>JBOICL010000396.1:0-3304 GCA_050740055.1 Stenotrophobium sp. | reverse complement strand
ACCCTAGTGTCAGCAACTGTGCGACTGCCTGCCAGCGGAAGGCGCGATCACCGCGGCCAAGACCGAGTTGCACCCGGGTGGCTAAGTTGAGTGGCACAGCAAGTACCGTTGCAAATGTCACGACCGTCGCTGCTGCGCGACTGGTGCCAATCATTGTTTCCGACATACCCAGCAGGCGAAACCAGGGTATGAGCGGGACTATGACCAGCATGGCAGCCGCTAGCCAAAGTGCGATCCAAAGCAGGTTACGGCGGCCTTCGCGCAGGATGTTTCCCACTTCAGCAGAGGCGCCACGGCCATGCGCTGCGGCAATCAGGTTCATGGTGCCATTGCTAAAACCGAAATCGAGAAAGCCTGCGAAAGTGACCAGGGAAACCAGTGTGGCCCATGCACCGAATTGAGCCGGGCCCAATGCCTGCAGTACAAAAGGTACCGCGACAAACAGATTCGCTGCTGCACAACCTTTGGCTAACACTGACCATGCGCCGGTGTGCAATATGAGCCGTCCCCGCGGACCTACCCAGCCGCCTAACATGGCGGGAGTCGATGTAGAGAAGGTGAATCGGATGGAGGCACGTAGAGCCTAAATCACAGGATGTCTTTTATTATGGTCGTAACTTATGGCCAATTTCACATCGCTCTTCCAGCCTAAAATGCTTGAAGCGTTTAGGCATCGCAGCACCCCTAGAGCACTCTCAGGGTGTTGCATTTCGCCTGTGAATTCAGGGAATCCACCCGCTGAGTTAGATATTCCGGTCAATGCCGTTATAAAATAACGTATTATATTATAATAATACAACAATATATTATGTTCTGGTGATGGCAATCAGCAAGAGCGGGTGGCGTATTCCTGAATTCCGCAGTATTTCAGGACGGTGGCGGGGCAAAAATCTCCTGCTGCAAGGTTGCCATTTCATGATCCAGCTTGGTGGTCCGTCCGAATCGCTGATGGTATTCATCTAAGGCCTGAGCGAAATATTGATGGGCTGCTATTAGCTTGTGAGCTTGCAACATCCATCGCGCTTGCCAGTAGCTCGCAAAAATGGTTGGCCGAAGTTGGGCGGCGTTGTCAATGATCCGTACCGCTTCGTCAAATTGTCCTTGGGCAGCGAGAGCGGAAGCCTTGATAAAGTACACATAACCGAGCTGGCTGGGTAGCTTCCGCACAATTGGGTTCCCAGCATACGCATCAATCATCTTCATCAGAGTATCCGATTTGAGATCGGCACAGTGAGCTTGTTCCGCTAGCCCCTGAATGCGATTGAGAGTATCCGGGCCTGCAATGTCGAAAGTACCGGTACGCAAGACAGTCAGCGAGGCTTGGGCATACAGGTCAGCGCCGTTCTTGGCACTGCATCTTAGTTCGATGTCTTGCAGCCGCGCAGTGGTGTTATCCGGTGATCTTTTGACAAACCGATCAAGGTATCCCTGAGCGATGGCGGTGCTGCCGTGTGTCATCCAGTAGCGGGCTGCAAACTGTTGCGCGCGCAGAGAATTGGGATGTTCCGCCGGCCAGATTTCGACCGCGAAGAGATCGTTTCCCCAGATGTGCGCCTGCTGGTGCGTAATCCACAACTCCATACCTAGAAACGCCGCGATTGCCAGTCCGGTGATGACCGGCTTCAGCTGGAGCAGTTGCAGACCGTAGAAGCTGGCGATCAAGGCCAGTCCAAGCGAGGGCAGGTAATTCCGGTGTTCGAAGTACAATTCCAGTGGGATGGCCGTACTTTCCAACGCCTGTCCGGCGAAGTACCAGAGCACGCCCAGCGCCAGCACGGCGTGCCTGTGGCGCACCGCAAAAGCGGTAACGATCAAGATCACAATCAGCAGCCAGGACCAGAGCGTGCTGATTGGATTAAGCAAGCTGTGGGACGGAACAAAATTATCGTAAAACAAGCTCCCGCTCGAAAGATTTGGTAACACGAGATCGTGCAAGTAATCAACGAGCACGCGCCCTTCGGTGAGCAGACGTTCACCGAGGGAGAAGTCACGATACGTGTAGCCGCTGATGAGCTGCGGCGCATCCCACACCAGATAGCCTGCCAATAGCAGTACTGGAAACCACAGCAGCAGAAATCCAAGCGAGAGCCATTGCGGCGGCGGTTTGACCTTGTGGCTGAGCAATGTGAATTCGAGACAGAGCGCAAACAACGGCAGCAGGGCGCCCGATTCCTTGCTGAGCGTAGCCAGCAGTCCGCACAACCCTATCCCGCACGCCATCCACGCGTAGCCAGCAACGGGACGCGCCGCGCCGATGACGCGCCCATGTACGAACATGATCAAGCCGAGCAGGGAGAAGGTAGTCTCCAGTTCAGTCATTCGCTGTACGACATACAGCACTGCGGATACCTGCAGCGGATGCAAGCCCCAGATCGCGGCACATAGCACACCGCCGAATGCAGACCAGCAGCTGCCGGCTATTGCTAGCAACTGACGTGCGAAAGCAAAGACGAAAAGGGTATTGAGCAGGTGGAGCAGGAGATTCGTGAGCTTGAAGGGCTTGGGATCGGTGGGCCAGTCCTGCGCATTCGCGGCGAAACTAGCCAGGCTGACCGGACGACCCAGCGGTCCGGCATTTCCACTTGTGACGAAATCGACGAAGCCGCGCCAGTCGTGGATGCCGCCGTTATCGCCGAGTGCTGCCAGATTAGTGTCATCGTCGAGCAGGAACGATCCGCTCAACCCCGGCCAGTAGGCCCAGGCCAGCACCAACAAGGTGAGCATGAGCGCCATTGCAGCGATGACGGTTCGCGCGGTAGGTGCCGCAGTGACGTTTTTTAAACCCGGCATGGATCCATTTCTTCAATTCCCGGATGTTCTGTATTACTCTTCACGTGCGTCGTGTCATCTACCGCGACTCGTTCATGCCCGAGTATTCAAGGATGGTCATTGATCCGGCCCTTGATTTTCTGGATGTCGGCCTGGTAGGTGCCGAGTCTGTCCAGCTTTTCAGCCCGATCAAGCGCCTGCGCCGCAATAGCAGGCTGGTTCAGCTTCAATGCAAGGTTTGCCAGATTAAGCTGAAAAAGAGGATCGTTCGGGGCCAGTTCCGCTGCCGCCAGGGTAAGGCTGATCGCGGACTGCGCGTCATGCCGGATGGTGAACTGATAGCGTCCGTAGTTATTCAGAATCGAGGCTCTGTCCGCCGGGCCGACGCGATGATTATCCAGAGCTGCAGTCACCAGCCGCTCAACATCGGTTGGCGGCAATACAACCGAACCATCCGCAAGCGCTGTCAGCAGCAGTAGGAATTGATCGGGAGGGAACGTGCGGGTTTCTCGCAGCCGGAATTCCAGGTCTGAAA
>JBOICL010000395.1:0-7506 GCA_050740055.1 Stenotrophobium sp. | reverse complement strand
ATCGTGACCAACCGCGGCGGCCGCACCTGCCATGCGGCGATCATCGCCCGCGAACTCGGCATCCCGGCCGTCGTCGGCACGGGTTCCGCGACCAAGGACCTCACGGATGGCCGGGAGGTCACCGTCTCCTGCGCCGAGGGCGACACGGGCTTGGTGTACGACGGCAAGCGGGCCTTCTCGGTCACCGAGACCGCGCTCGACGAGATGCCCGAGGTCCCGGTCAAGATCATGATGAACGTCGGCACGCCGGAGCAGGCCTTCGACTTCGCCGCGCTGCCAAACAAGGGCGTGGGCCTCGCACGTCTGGAATTCATCATCAACCGCCAGATCGGCATCCACCCGCAGGCGCTGCTGGAACTCGACAAGCAGCCCGCCGACGTGCGCCGCGTCATCGACCAGATGATCGCGCCCTACGGCAACCCGGTGGACTATTTCGTCAAGCGTCTCGCCGAAGGCATCGCCACCATCGCCGCCGCGTTCGCGCCGGAGCCGGTGATTGTGCGCATGTCGGATTTCAAGTCCAACGAATACGCCAACCTTATCGGCGGCAAGCGCTATGAGCCTCACGAGGAGAACCCGATGCTCGGCTTCCGCGGCGCTTCGCGCTACATCTCGCCCTCGTTCCGTCCCTGCTTCGATCTCGAATGCAAGGCGATGAAGTACGCTCGCGATGAGATGGGCCTGATCAACATCAAGGTTATGATTCCGTTCGTGCGCACGCTGGACGAAGCACGCCGGGTCAACGAAATCCTGGCCGAAAACGGCCTCAAGCGCGGCGACAATGGCCTGCAGCTGATCATGATGTGTGAGCTGCCCTCCAATGCCGTGCTCGCGGACCAGTTCCTCGACTACTTCGACGGCTTTTCCATCGGTTCCAACGACATGACCCAGCTTACGCTGGGACTGGACCGCGATTCCGGCCTGATCGCGCACCTGTTCGACGAGCGCGACGAAGCCGTGAAGATCATGCTGCACATGGCCATCGCCGCCTGCCGCAAGCGCGGCAAGTACATCGGCATCTGCGGCCAGGGACCTTCCGACCATCCGGAACTGGCCAAGTGGCTGCTCGACCAGGGCATCGAGTCCATGTCGCTCAACCCGGATACGGTGGTCGAAACCTGGCTGTTCCTCGCCGGCCAGACGCCGCACTGAGTCCAATGCGCACTCTCACGCTCATTTTTGTTTTCCTGCTCGCCTTCGCCAGCCTGCCGCTGCGAGCGGACGAGCCGGGGCAGTTCGACTACTGGCTGCTTTCGCTGTCCTGGTCCCCGCAATACTGCGAGAACCGCGAAAACGACCAGCAATGCCAGCGCCCCTATGCGTTCGTAGTGCACGGGCTATGGCCGCAGAAAGATCGCGGCTATCCGGAAGACTGCGGCAGCGGCGGCGAACGGGTCAGCCGGGAACTGGTAGAGCGCATGCTGCCGCTGATGCCCAGCCCACGGCTGATCCAGCACGAATGGCGCAGCCATGGCACCTGCAGCGCGCTCGGCATTGAGGACTACTTCCTCACCATCGAGCGCGTGCGGCGCGATCTCAACATACCGTCCGCGTATACCGATCCCACTCAATACCTCAGCACCACCGCGGACGACATCACCGGCGCGTTCGCCAAGGCGAATCCCGGCCTGGGCGCCGAGGACATGATCCTGATCTGCGCAGGGCACTATCTGAAGGAAGTGCGCATCTGCTACGGCAAGGACTTCAAGTTCCAGATCTGCGGAGTTGACCAGCGCAGCCACTGCGGCCACCAGATCGTGTTGCGCCCGTCGCGTTAAAAACTCTTTCCAAGCCGGAATCAGTTCGCTATAATTTCGTGCTAACTGAAACACGCATGTGGGGCCATAGCTCAGCTGGGAGAGCGCTTGCATGGCATGCAAGAGGTCGACGGTTCGATCCCGTCTGGCTCCACCATTCATCATCCGTCAGAGTCCCCATCGTCTAGAGGCCTAGGACATTACCCTTTCACGGTAAGTACCGGGGTTCGAATCCCCGTGGGGACGCCAACGTAACCGGGCCTGCATATCTGCGGGCCTTTTTCTTTTTGCTGATCGGCAGCCTCTACCACACAATTCGAGCCGACGCAGCCTTGCAGGCTCTCTCGAATATCAGTTTCTAGCTGGCTCGTCAGGTGCTAGGATGCCTGTGCCCGAACAGGCGCTAATTACGATAAGGAGACTGAGTTATGGCCAAGGCCAGCAAGAAGAAACCTGCTGCAAAGAAAGTTGCAAAGAAAACAGCTGCGAAGAAAGCGGCACCGAAAAAAGCGGCGCCTAAAAAGGCGGCGAAGAAGGTCAAGCGCAAGCCCAGCGCCGCATTGATGAAGCCCATGATGCCCAGCGCGACGCTGGCGGAAGTGGTGGGCTCCAAGCCCATGCCGCGCGGACAGATCACCAAGAATCTGTGGGCCTACATCAAGAAGAACGGACTGCAGGATGCCAAGAACCGGCGCCAGATCAACGCAGACGACAAGCTGAAAAAAATCTTCGGCGGCAAATCCAGCGTCAACATGTTTGAAATGACCAAGCTCGTGAGCAAGCACATCAGCTGAGTCATCAGGGTGCGGCGGCGCAGGGGCAACCCGCTTGCGCCGCCGCGCCGCATTCAGCAGCCGTCTCAGCCGTTCAGCCGCCGGGACCGGCGCAGATACGCGATGAAACCTTCCAGATAACAGGCCGGGACTTCCATGTCTGGCTGGTCTTGCGGAATATCCATCTGCAGATACGAACCGATCTTTCCCCGCGCAAACTCTCCATTGGCGGATCGCAGTTCCGCAAATGTTCCCATCCAGTTGATCCTCAGCGCGGGAGCAAACACCTTGCGCAACTGGTTCGAATCGGGTCGTCCATCGGCGTCCGATATCCTCATTCGAGCGAGCCACCACCTGAACCGGTAAACCTGATCAGGCCTGGTGCTGGCCAAAGGCGTCAGCACATGACGCAGCGCACCGCGCAGGCTGGCCCAAGATGCAAACCAGCAGAACATCTCCGCCTGTTCGATGGCTGGAATTCCGAGCGCGATACCCACCGGATAGTCACGCGGATCGAGGTCTGCGGCACGACGTAGTGCACCCAGGGCTTCGTCTTGCGTGGCGATATGCGTCCAACCTAGCTCCGGAATCTCGCCGGGAACCGGAGGCGCATTTGTGAATAGTGCTGGAAACGGGGGAAAAGACTGATGCTGAATATTCAATGCGGCATTCATGACGGGCGCTCCTGGACTCATGGTTTCAAGGTGTGCGCCAGTCTGCGTCCTGCAAGGCTCACCCGATGAGCCTGCCTCAACTCATTCGCGACAAGGCATGCTGCAATTTTTCACGGAATCGCTGCCGCAATGATTCCGGCGCCAGCACTTCCACTTCGGGCACGTGCCGCAGGATGTCCATGAGCAGTTCGCGATCATCGCCGTAGGGGAACTGAAGGACATAGCATCCTTTCGCGTCGAAATGCGAACGCTGCAAGGGGTGCCAGATCTCGCGTTTGACCCAGCGCGCCCTTTCCGGCGAAAAGCGCAGCTTCGCATTCAGCAGCGCCGCGCCGGAAAAAATTCCGTAGGCTGCCCCAAGCTGGCGGTCCAGTGCGCGTTCGGCGACTTCCTTCGCCGGCTTGTCGAGCATTTTGGCTAACGTAATCTCTTCGACGGCAAAACTGCGTATGCCCTTGCGCAGATGGCACCAAGCATCAAGATACCAGTTCTCACGGTAATGCACGAGCCGCTGCGGAGAAACATCGCGTTGCGTCGTTTCGCCATTGCCGCGTGCGAAATAGCCGATATGCAGCTGCCGCCTTTGCAAAACGGCCTGTGAGATCAATCCGAAGAAATTGTGCTCCGACTGTCTCCGTCCGGGGCTGATCAGACGGATACGTTCGCGTACTTCGGTCGAGTCCCGCCCCGTTCCACCGAGCAATTTTTCAACCCTCGCCAGCGCTGGCGCCACCACGCTATCCAGCACGTGCTCACCCATGCCGGAAATCAGCGCGTGCATCGCCAGCAGCGCATGAATTTCATCGGCGTTGAACCATAGCCCTGGCAAGGCGTAACGCGGCGCACCGGACGGCTGCTCAAGCCGGTATCCATCAAGGTCACGATCCCAGACAATCGGTGCCTGCATGCGGTCACGCAGATAGGCGAGATCGCGCTTGAAGGTTGCGAGCGAAACTTCCAGCTCTTCCTGAATCTGCCGGCGCGTGAGAATGCGCTGCTCGTGCAACCTGCGAACGATGAGCTGAAAACGCTCGGTGCGGTCCATCAGGCTTCCTGCCGCTTTGCAAAACCATAGGCGGCCATGCCGAGGCCGCCGTAAGAAAAACTCTGGTGCAAAACGTTCGCCCCGGCGCCCGCACCGCCCGCAACAAATAGCGGCATGAAATGCTCTTCAGTCGGATGCGCTCTTGTGGCCTCCGGCGCCAAGCTGCGGTAGCGCACCAACTCGTCCCAGTCGCTGCGTGTGACGCGCTCACGTGTCCAGTCGTCGAATCGCATGGCCCAATCAGGCGCAGGCGTACCGGGCGGCGAGATTTCATGCAGGTTATGCACGGCACCGCCGCTGCCGAGTATCAAGACTCCGTCATCCAAACCCGCCAGCGCGCGTCCCAGTTTCAGATGTTCTTCCGGCCCGGCATTGCGCACTGAAACGGGCACGACCGGCACATCGGCCTGCGGAAACATCAGCATCAGCGGAATCCACACGCCGTGATCGATGCGCGTATCGCTTATGAGTTGGGTGGGCAGGTTTTGATCCGCAAGCTGCGCTTCGATCCGTGCCGCCAGCGCAGGCTCGCCCGGTGGCTCGTAGCGCAGTTCATAAAGTTCTCGCGGAAATCCTCCGAAGTCATGCCATGCCGTGAAACGCCCGGCCTGCTTGACTGCAAATGCCGTAGTCTGCCAGTGCGGCGAGATCACCACGACAGCGCGCGGCTTCGGCAGACTGCGGCCCAGTTCGACGAGAAAATCGCGCGCCGGATGATCGGCCAGCGCCAGCGTAGGCGCGCCGTGCGAAACGAAGATGCTACGGTAATTGGTATCGGTCATCGCGCGGTTTCCCCATGCACAAATCCAGTTTTCTATACGCCGCACTGTCGCCAGCGCCTCGACTACCTTAATCTAGTCCAGCCACGGATATTCAATAGAAAAACATGGAAAACTTTGACCTCGTCGTCATCGGCAGCGGACCGGGCGGAGAAGGCGCAGCGATGATGGCGGCCAAGAATCATCGCCGCTGCGCCGTCATCGAGCGCTATATCGAAGTCGGCGGCGGCTGCACACACTGGGGCACCATTCCGAGCAAGGCGCTGCGCTATACGGTGAAGACCATCAGCGAAGTGCGTCAGAATCCCCTGCTGCGGGAATACCGGCGCAATCTGCACCTCACCTATCCGCAGCTCCTGAGTTCGGCCGAGAGCGTGATTTCACGCCAGGTCGCGATGCGCCGGCGCTTCTACGAGAAGAACGGTGTGCCGGTGCTGGAAGGCCATGCGCGCTTTCTGGACACGCACCACATTGAAATCCAGCGCGAAGGCACCGCGCCCAGGAAAATCCGCGCCGGGCACGTCGTCATCGCCACGGGTTCGCGGCCCTATCATCCGCCGGAAGTGGATTTCAAGCATCCGCACATCAAGGACAGCGACACGATCCTGCGCGCCACCGACAACCCGCACTCGATCATCATCTACGGCGCCGGCGTGATCGGTTGCGAGTATGCGTCTATCTTCGCCAACCTCGGCATCAAGTGCACGCTGGTCAACACGCAGGACCGTCTGCTCTCGTTCATGGATGAGGAGATCGCCGAGGCGCTGTCCTATCACCTGCGCGAGCAGGGCGTGATCATCCGCCACAACGAACAGTTCGAGCGCATCGAGGCGCGCGCGGACGACGTGGTGCTGCATCTGAAATCTGGCCGCAAGCTCAAGGCGGATCTGCTGTTGTGGGCCAATGGCCGCACCGGCAATACGCAGGATCTGGGGCTCGACAAGGTCGGCCTTGCACCCAACTCGCGCGGGCAGATCGCGGTCAGCACCGGCTACCAGACCGCAACGCCGAATATCTACGCCGTCGGTGATGTAGTCGGCCCGCCCGCCCTGGCTAGTGCCGCCTATGACCAGGGCCGTTACGCGGTACAGCACATCCTCACCGGCGCCACCGATCCCAACCGCTTTGCCCTGATGCCCGTCGGCATTTACACCATTCCGGAAATTTCCTCCGTCGGCAAAACCGAGCAAGAACTGCAAAGGGACAAGGTGCCCTACGAGATTGGCCACGCCATGTTCAAATCCATCGCCCGTGCACAGATGGCGGAGCAGACCACCGGCATGCTCAAACTGCTGTTTCACGCAGAGACGCTGGAAATCCTCGGCGTGCACTGCTTCGGTGACCGCGCCTCCGAGATCATCCACATCGGCCAGACCGCGATGGCCAGCAAGGAGATCAACAACCTGCGCTATTTCATCAACACCACCTTCAACTATCCGACCATGGTGGAGGCGTACCGCGTGGCGGCGCACAACGGGCTCAACCGGCTGGCGTGAGGTTTCCCTTCACTCCGTCAGGTTGCTTGCCGCGTTGATCGGCGGTTTGGCACCTGACGGCCGGCTCCGACTATTCTTGGCTCATCCAAACGCAGCCCGGAGCCGGCATGTTTCTGAAAAATTCAAGGAAGACCACGGAATCATCTGAGATCGCGCAGAAGCTGCCGCCTCCGTATCTGCTGGTAATCACCGCTGAAACCGATGCGAGTCATCGCGACGGCAACGACGCCATCCGTAACCAGGTGCCGGAAAGCCGCCGCTGCGATTTCCTGCCGCTGGCCGCTCGTGGCGAAGGCGCGCTGCCGAACTGCGAATTCGTGCTGAGCCTGTTCATCGACCCGGCGCAGCTCGACGGCCTAGCCGACCAGGTGCTGGCCGCACGGCGTGGCGGCCGCGCTACGACACTGATCGTGGCGGTCAACGGCGCGCAACTCGTTGCGCTGGGCAAGTGGCTGGACCGTCGCGCGAACGAAGGCAAGCTCGCGGGCATGCGGCTGATTCTTGCCGACAGCGTCACCGATCTTGCCGCGCAACTTGGCGAACGCTTGCAGCAAGTGCGGGAAGAAAACGTCATCCGCATGCCGCTCAATACCGAGATCGAAAACAGTCCGCACCGCAATTTCTACGTATTCAGCCCGGAACTGCACGCGCTGGTCGCGCGCATCCGCGGCTTCGCCCAGAACGGCATCACCCGCGCCTGCCTGCTCGGCGGCCCCGGCAGCGGCAAGACTTCCCTCGCCTACTACTACTTCCTGGTGCGCGAGCGCGGCCGCTTCGTCTCGGTCAATCTTTCGGCGGAAAACACCGGCGACAAGGCCGCGGTGAAATCCCTGCTCTGCGGCCACGTCTCCGGCGCATTCCCTGGCGCGGCCGGACGCACTGGCGCGTTCTCGCATGCGCGCGACGGCGTGTGCTTCCTCGACGAAAGCCACGGCGTGATGGGCGCGGTCATGGAAGTGCTGATGGAAGCGCTCGACAGCGG
>JBOICL010000394.1:0-8926 GCA_050740055.1 Stenotrophobium sp. | reverse complement strand
GCTCAACGACGGCGCCATCGCCATGCGCGTGGAGCGCGTGGAGGGCAGCCGCATCGAGAGCACCGTGCTGGTGGGCGGCATGCTGTCCAATCGCAAGGGCATCAACAAGCAGGGCGGCGGCCTGTCGGCTGCGGCGCTGACCAACAAGGACAAGGAAGACCTGCGCCACGCAGTGGCGCTGGGCGTGGATTTCATCGCGGTGTCGTTTCCGCGCTCGGCGCAGGACATGCACGAGGCGCGCGCGCTGGTGAAGGACGCCGGCGGCGACGCCTCGCTGGTGGCCAAGATCGAACGTGCGGAAGCGCTGCACGAGCTGGCTGACCTGGTCGCCGCCTCCGACGTGGTGATGGTCGCGCGTGGCGATCTCGGAGTGGAAATCGGCGACGCCGAACTACCCGGCTGGCAGAAGCGCATCATCCGCCAGGCGCGCGAGAGTAACCGCATGGTCATCACCGCGACGCAGATGATGGAGTCGATGATCAGCAGTCCGATTCCGACCCGCGCCGAGGTACTGGACGTGGCCAACGCGGTGATGGATGGCACCGACGCGGTGATGCTTTCCGCCGAAACCGCCGCGGGCAAATACCCGGTAAAAGTAGTCGAGGCGATGTCGCGCGTCTGCCTCGGCGCGGAAGCCTCGATGCAGGGCGCGCCGCGACGCGACGCGACGCGCTTCGAGACGCACTTCGAGCGCACCGACGAGGCCATCGCGATGGCGACGGCGTGGACGGCGCGGCACATGCACGCTCAGGCGATCATCGCGCTCACCGAGTCCGGCTCCACCGCGATGCTGATGTCGCGCACCGAGGCCGGCATCCCGATTTACGCGCTGACCAAGCACGAAAAGACGCGGCGGCGCATGGCGCTGTGCCGCGGCGTTTACCCGGTGGACTTCACGCCCTCGCAGCTCGACACGCTGGCGCCGATCAGCGAGGCGGTCGCCTGCCTGGTGCGGCGCAAAGCGCTCAAACCCGGCGACCGCGCGCTGATGACCAAGGGCGATTTCACCGGCCCCGGCGGCACCAACGAGATGAAAATCATCACGGTCAATCCGGCATAGACTTTGGCGTCGTTCCGGTGCCGGAATGACGCAAACCCTGGAGGCGGCCATGTCACAGTCCTTCACCGTCATCGGCCATCGCGGCGCACGCGGCCACGCGCCGGAAAACACCATGCTGGCGCTGGATACGGGCATCAAGCTTGGCGCGCACTGGCTGGAATTCGACGTGCAACTGCACGAGGGCGCGCTGCTGCTGATGCACGACCTGCGGCTGGAGCGCACCACCAACGACAAGGGCCGCCTCGATGAGCACACGCTGGCGCAGTTGCGGGCGCTCGACGCCGGACAGGGCCAGCAGATTCCCACGCTGGAAGAAGCGCTGGATCTGATCGACCAGCGCGCCGGCGTGAATATCGAAATGAAATCCTGGAACGGCTGCGCCGCGGCGGTGGCGCGCGTGGTGCGCGACTACGTGGCGCAGGGCTGGCTGCTGGAAAAATTCCTAGTGTCGTCGTTTCACCTGCCGGAACTCTACGAACTGCGCCAGATCGCGCCGGAGATTCCGCTGGGCGTGCTGCTCTGCGGCGTGCCGCTGGACTGGGCCGGCTGCGCGGTCGAGCTGGGCGCGGCGACGCTCAACATCGACGATGAATTCGTCGACGAGCGCCTGCTCGCGGACGCGCACGCGCGCGGCCTCAAAGTGTTCGTCTACACCGTGAATCAAGCCGAAGAAATCGCGCGCATGAAAAAACTGGGCGTGGATGGCGTGTTTACCGATTATCCTGAGCGCGCGCTGGCGTGAACGCCCGTCTTTGCGCTGCGCGGACATCACCCGCTTTGGCTTTTTCACCAAGACAGATTGTTATATTTTATTGA
Organism: Stenotrophobium sp.; assembly: GCA_050740055.1. Taxonomy (GTDB): domain Bacteria; phylum Pseudomonadota; class Gammaproteobacteria; order Nevskiales; family Nevskiaceae; genus Stenotrophobium. Next base: position 7,050 of record JBOICL010000394.1, on the reverse strand, counting down.
TTATATTTTAATATAGACGCTATTTAATAACACTCCGCGTCCTGCGAATCGGCAGAGCGGGTGACACCCTAATCCACATCGGAGCCTTCATGATCACGCTCTACACCGCGCCCACGCCCAATGGCCACAAGGCTTCCATCATGCTGGAAGAACTCGGCGTGCCTTACGAAGTGAAAGTCGTGGACCTGTCGCGCGGTGACCAGAAAAAACCGGCGTACATGAAGCTCAATCCCAATGGCCGCATCCCGACCATCGTCGATCGCGGCAACGGCGATTTCGCCGTGTTCGAGTCCGGCGCGATCCTGATTTACCTCGCCGAAAAATACGGCCGCCTGCTGCCGCAGGATGTGAAGGGGCGCTCCGAAGTCATCCAGTGGCTCATGTTCCAGATGGGCGGCATCGGCCCCATGCAGGGCCAGGCCAATGTGTTTTTCCGCTACTGGCCTGAGAAATACCAGCCGGCCATCGACCGCTACCAGCACGAGACACGGCGGCTATACCAGGTGCTGGAGACGCGGCTGGCGGATCGCGAATTCCTCTGCGGCGACTATTCCATCGCCGACATCGCCAATTTCACCTGGGTCAATGTGCATAGCTGGGCCGGTGTCGAGATCGCCGACCTGCCGCGTCTCAAGGCCTGGCGCGACCGCATCCGCGAGCGCCCCGCGGTGCAGCGCGGGCTGGCGGTGCCGGGCAATATCACCGCGGAGGCGCTGCTCAAATCGGCGCAGAACATCGTCGTGCGCTAGCTCGTTCGGTCGCGGCCCCAGCCTTCGGCCGCGATCAGCGCGGCGACACGTCTGCGGATGTCGTCACGAATGTTCCGCACATGATCCATCGACTGCCCTTTCGGGTCTTGCAACGGCCAGTCGGCGCGGCGCAGACCGGGCACGTAAGGACACTCATCGCCGCAGCCCATCGTCACCAGCAGGGCCGCGCCCTGGGCGAGTTCTGCCGTCAGCAACTGGGGCTTGGCGTTGGCGAGATCGATGTGGACCTCGCGCATGACATCAATGACTTCGAGATGCACGCGCGCAGCGGGCTGGGTGCCCGCTGAAATCGCCCTGGCTTTTGCGGCATCGGCCAACTGATTGAAGAACGCAGCCGAGATCTGCGAGCGGCCCGCGTTATGGACACAGGCGAAAATAACTGTCTTCACGCTTGCCCTTCTCCGCAGACTCAGGGCTGCAAGTCTTCCAGCAGCCTGAGCTGCACGGCCTTGCCCTCGGTTTTACCGGGCACGCGCTGGTAAGAGCCATCGGCCTGCAGCAGCCAGCTCTGTGCGGTGTCGGCCAGGTAGCTGTGCAGGTGCTCGATGATGCGCTCGCGGATTTTGCGGTCTAGCACCGGGAACGCAATCTCGACGCGGCGGAACAGGTTGCGCTCCATCCAGTCGGCGCTGGACAGGAACAGTTCCGGATCACCGCTGTTGTGAAAATAAAATACGCGATGGTGTTCGAGAAAGCGCCCGACGATGGAGCGCACGCGGATGTTTTCGGACAGCCCCTTCACACCCGGCCGCAGCGCGCACATGCCGCGCACAATCAGATCGATCTGCACACCAGCCTGGGACGCAGCGTAAAGCGCGCGGATGATGTCCGGGTCCACCAGTCCGTTCATCTTGGCGATGATGCTGGCGGGCTTGCTCTTTTTCGCGTGTTCGGTCTCGCGCTCAATGCGGCTGTGCAGCGCCTTGGCCAGCGTGAACGGCGATTGCAGCAGGTGCTTGAGCTTGCTCACCTTGCCCAGGCTGGTGAGCTGCAGGAACACCGCGTGCACGTCCCGGCAGATCGCGGCATCGGAGGTGAACAGGCCGTAGTCGGTGTACTGGCGCGCGGTGCGCGGATGGTAATTGCCGGTGCCCAGGTGTGCGTAGTGTTTCAGACCAGCGTCCTCGCGGCGCACCACCAAGCACATCTTGGCGTGGGTCTTGTAGCCGACCACGCCGTAGACCACGTGCGCGCCAACCTCCTGCAACTGTTCCGCGAGGTCGATGTTGTTTTCCTCATCGAAGCGCGCACGCAGTTCCACCACCACGGTCACTTCCTTGCCCGCGCGGGCCGCTTCGAGCAGCGCGTCCACCACCGCGGACTTCGCCCCGGTGCGGTACAGCGTCTGCTTGATCGCCAGCACACGCGGGTCCTTCGCCGCCTGGCGTAGGAAATCCACCACCGGCATGAAGGAGTCGTAAGGGTGGTGCAGCAAAATGTCGCGCTCGCGCATCGCGGCAAAGAGATCACCACCAGCCAGTATCTTGGGCAGGCGCGGCGTGAACAGCGGGAATTTCAGATCCGGCCGGTCCACCATGTCGTGGATCGCCATCAGGCGCATCAGGTTTACCGGGCCGTTCACCTGATAGACATCGGCCGGAGTGAGCTGCGTCACTTCCATCAGGTATTGCCACATCTGCTCAGGGCAGTTGTGCGCGACTTCGAGCCGCACGGTGTCGCCCCACTGGCGCTGCGACAGCTCGCCTTCGAGTGCGGCGAGCAGGTCCTCCGCCTCTTCCTCGTCCACCAGCAGGTCGGAATTGCGCGTGACGCGGAACTGGTAACAGCCGCTGGCTTCCATGCCGGGGAACAGTTCGTCCACGTAGGCGTGGATCACTGAGGATAGGAACACGAAGTCGTGCGGCCCGCCGCCGGGCACTTCGCGCGGAATCTGGATCAGGCGCGGCAGCGCGCGCGGCGCCTGCACGATGGCGAAGCCGGTGTTGCGGCCGAAGGCGTCCTTGCCGGATAGCGAGACGATGAAGTTCAGCGACTTGTTGAGGATGCGCGGGAACGGATGCGCGGGGTCGAGGCCCATCGGCGACAGCACCGGCAGCAGTTCGTTGCTGAAATAGTTGCGCAGCCAGCCGTCCTGCTCCGGCGTCCACTCGGAGCGGCGCAGGAAACGGATGCGCTCGCGCTCCAACGCCGGCACCACGACCTCGTTGAATACGCGGTACTGCTCGTCCATCAGCGCATGCGCACGCACGCTGATCGCGGCCAGCGTCTCCTGCGTGGAATTGCCGTCGGGCAGGCGCAGCGCCGGCGTCAGCTCCGCCATCTGCATCAGCCCGGCGACGCGGATCTCGAAAAATTCATCCAGGTTGGCGCTGGCGATGCACAGGAACTTGAGCCGCTCCAGCAGTGGCACCTGCTCGTCCTTGGCCTGCTCCAGCACGCGGCGGTTGAACTCCAGCAGCGACAGTTCCCGGTTCAGGAACAGGTCGGCGGGCTGCAAGTCGATGGCGGGCGGGTTCTGGGTCATGGCATTCATGCCAAGTAAACAACGGATTTGCTGCGATTATGTGGCAAAGCCTGCTCAGGGCCTATCGCCGCCAGCCGCATCCAGTGCCCGCGCCAGCCTGGAATGTTCGTAAAACCATGCAGTTACGAGGCCAATGGCCACGATTGCAGCACCGCCAAGCAGGTCCACCACATAGTGGTAGCGCAGGTAAACGGTCGAGAACCACAGCGCGATGCAGGGCAGCAGCAGAATCCAGAACCGCCGCCGGAAATGGCGGGCGTCGAACAGCAGCAGGTACAACGACACCGCGACATGGATGCTGGGAAACACATCCACGCCGTTGCTGCCGTCATCGAGCAGGTTCAGCACAAAGTGCGCGGGGGCATCGGCCCGCAGTGGCGGCAGGCCGGTCATCGCCAGATGCGGACCGCCCGCGGGCAGGAGCGTGTAGCCGAGAAACCCGAAGGCATAAAGCGTGAACAGCCCGGCGAAACAGGCACGGAACTGCGCCAGATTGTGCAGGCAGTAATGCGCGGGGCCTAAAAACAGGTAGTAGAAGAAAAACACGTAGGCGACGACCATCGCATCGGTCAGCAGCGGCGTCTGCACGCCAGCCATCGCCCGTGCTGGCTCGAAACCCAGCAAAGCGACATCCCAGCCCGCCAGACGCGCATCCGCCATCGGCACATGCAGCATCGCGATTGCTGCCGGCAAGGCGTAATACGATAGGCCCATTGCGCAGGGATACCAGAGCAGGCGAATGCGCCAGCGCAGCGGCGTGGGCCGCGGCCCCGCCCAGCACAGCACGGCGATGCCGCCCAGGAACAACGCGAAAAAAACCATCGTGTGCAAATCCAGCGGTCCTGCTTGCCAGGTCAAGCGCAGGGCCATCAGTGCGAGAAAGCCGCCAAACACCCATTCGTGGGGCAGCACGCACCAGCTGGAAGCTACAGGCAAGGCTTCTTTCAATTTTCCGCCTCAAAAAAACGCCCCGCATGCGCGGGGCGTCGCAAACCAGCAGCAACCGCTTACAGCGAATAATACATATCGAACTCGATCGGATGCGTGGTCATGCGGAAGCGCGTGACTTCCTGCATCTTCAGTTCGATATAGGCGTCGATCAGATCGTCGGTGAACACGCCGCCCTTCTTGAGGAACTCGCGGTTCTTATCGAGGTGCTCCAGCGCCATGTCGAGGCTGTGGCAGACGCGCGGAATCTTCTTGTCCTCTTCCGGCGGCAGGTGGTAGAGGTCCTTGTCGGACGCTTCGCCCGGGTGGATCTTGTTCTGGATGCCATCGAGGCCGGCCATCATCATCGCGGTGAAGGCGAAGTAGGGGTTGGCGCTGGAATCCGGGAAGCGCACTTCGATGCGGCGGCCCTTGGGGTTCGCCACGTAAGGAATGCGGATCGAGGCGGAGCGGTTGCGCGCGGAATAGGCCAGCAGCACCGGCGCTTCGAAGCCCGGCACCAGACGCTTGTAGCTGTTGGTGCCCGGGTTGGTGAAGGCGTTGATGGTCTTGGCGTGCTTGATGATGCCGCCGATGTAGTACAGCGCGGTCTCGGACAGACCGCCGTAGCCGTCGCCGGTGAACAGGTTCTTGCCGCCCTTGGCCAGCGACTGGTGCACGTGCATGCCGGAACCGTTGTCGCCGACGATGGGCTTGGGCATGAAGGTCGCGGTCTTGCCGAAGCTGTGGGCGACGTTCTGCACCACATACTTGAGCTTGAGCACGTCGTCGGCCTTCTTCACCAGCGTGCCGAACTTGACGCCGATTTCGCACTGGCCGGCGGTGGCGACTTCATGGTGATGAACTTCGCAGACCATGCCGACATCTTCCAGCGTCGAGCACATGGCCGCGCGGATGTCCTGCAGCGAATCGACCGGCGGAACCGGGAAATAGCCGCCCTTGACACCCGGACGGTGGCCGGTGTTGCCGGCTTCGTACTGCTTGCCGGAGTTCCACACGGCGTTTTCGGCGTCGATCTCGACAAAGCAGCCCTTGAGGCCGGCATCCCAGCGGATGCTGTCGAACACGAAGAATTCATTTTCAGGGCCGAAGAAGGCGGTATCGGCGATGCCGGTGCTCTTGAGGTAAGCCTCGGCGCGCTTGGCCAGCGAGCGCGGGTCGCGGCCGTAGCCCTGCATGGTGGAGGGCTCGATGACGTCGCAGGTCAGCACCAGCGTCGGGTCTTCAAAGAACGGGTCGATGAAGGCGGTCGAGGCGTCCGGCAACAGGATCATGTCGGACTCGTTGATGCCCTTCCAGCCGGCAATCGACGAACCGTCGAACATCTTGCCGTCGGTGAACAGGGCCTCGTCCACGGTGTGGGCGGGCACGGACACATGCTGCTCCTTGCCGCGCGTGTCGCAGAAGCGGAAGTCCACGAACTTCACGCCTTTTTCTTCAATCGTCTTCAGTACGTCTTTACCCGACATGGGTCTCTCCTGCTAGGGAAGTTGAAAGGGTCGCCGGCCCGCGGCCAGCGATGCGCTTGGATGCAGCACAAACTGTGCCAAACGGAACCGCAAAACGGCGCACATCATACCCGGATCATCGTGACCAGGGTTCGATAAATCCGCACAGCGCGCAGCAAAAAGCCCGCTCCCCATGACAGGGAGCGGGCCGGCTTGATGCAGGCCGCTTAGCCGCTCAAGCAGGTCTTCATGAACGCCTTGCGATCCGCGCCCTTGAGTTTCTTCTCCTTGGCGTCGGCGTTGCAGGTCTTCATTTTTTCCTTCTGGCTGGCCTTCTTGTCCGCTGCGGGGGCAGCGGCGGCAGCGGCCGCAGGCGCGGCAGCAGCAGTGGGCGCGGCAGCAGGCGCAGCGGCGGCGGCCGGTGCAGCCGCATCCGCAGCGGCTTCACCGCCCTTCTTGCTCAGGCAGGTCTTCATGAACGCCTTGCGATCCGCGCCTTTCAGCGCCTTGCTCTTGGCGTCGGCGTCGCAGGTCTTCATCTTCTCCTGCTGCGCGGTCAGCGGCTTGCCGGTCTTGCTGCTCACATCCTGGGCGTAGGCCTGGGACAGCGCCATAACCGACAGACAGGCCACGATCAGTAATTTCTTCATTGATGGATTCTCCGAGTATTTTGATGGCTGCAGGCCGCCATCTTCGCCTTGCTCCCTGAACACACAAGCCGGGCTAATCTAGCGGCTGCCCCAAATCGGCACAAGCATCTGCGGGCCTTGCGAAACAGGCACCTTCGGGGTGATTCACGTCAAGCGTCCATTCGACCCCGAAATTCCGCGCCATGCCCCTGATGCGACAGCCCCCCGGCACCGCTCAGACCACGATGGTCTTGAGTCCGACCTCGACGTTGTTGCGGGTGGCCTTCGAGTACGGGCAGAACTGGTCCCCGACCTCGACGATTTTCTTCGCATCCGCTTCCGACAGGCCGCCGACCCAAACCGTGAGATCGACCTTGAGGCCGAAACTGCTTTCGTCCTTGCCGATGCCGACGGCCGCTTCGACTTCCAGCGAGATTGGCTTGAGCTTCATCTGCGTCGCGATAAAATCCACGGCGCTGCAGAAACAGGCCGCGTAACCGGCGGCGAACAGATCTTCCGGCGTGGTCGTGCCGGGCTTGCCCGGGCCGCCCATCGCCTTGGGTATCGACAGATCAGCCTTGATCAATCCGTCGCGGGTTTCGGTATGGCCGTTACGGCCGCCGGAGGCCACCGCATGCGCGGTGAAGAGGACACTGACTGGCATTCTTGTTCTCCTGTTGAAAGAGTTGTTTCAGCCTGCGGCAATCTACGCCGGTTCCGGCGCAAAGCACCAGCGGCACCGTTGGAACCCAGGCCACCCGCTATACGGG
>JBOICL010000393.1:0-9239 GCA_050740055.1 Stenotrophobium sp. | reverse complement strand
CGGATGTGAGCGCCTCGCTGCTGGTCATGGGGCCGGGCCAGATGTCTGAAGGCATGAAGGGCTTTCCGCTGGCGATCAGCCTGAACGCCAATTTCATCGGCAACCAGACCGAGGGCGGGTTCAAGGCGGTGGCGGTTTTCGTTAAGAAGGGCCGCACGGTCAGCGTCGTGCGCACGACGGTGCATGGCGCTGGCGACAAACTGATTGCGGACGTCACGACGAGTCATGTCCTGTCAAAGTAAGCGAGACACCGCTCTTGATGCGGCATTGATTCGCATGGTCTGCCGCTGACGTCTTTCACTTAGCTTGCTATTTTGAGCGCATGGAAATTCTTCATTTCAACAACGGCCAGCCGCCGCGCGTTCTCGCGGCTCTCGAAAAACTGCCGGACTCGGGCCTGGTCTGGGTGGACCTCGTGCGCGAGGAGTCGGGCTGGGAATGCTGGGCCGAGCCGGTCATCGGCTGCGCCGTCGAGCCGCAGCACGTGCAGGACAGCCTGAATCCGCACCATCCCTCGTTCTTCGACGGCACGGCGGATTACGACATGCTGGTGTTCGAGGGGCTGGGCCCCAGTGACAACCCGGTGCCACTGACGATCGCCACGGCGGCGTTCTTCCTGTTTGACCGCGTGCTGATCACGGTGCGCGGGAAGGACAGTGTGAGCTTTCCGGCGGTGCGCCAGAAGCTGGCGGACGGACGGCTCAAGCCACCGGGCAGCGTGCTCAAGCTCGCACACATGGTGCTGGATGCGATGGTGGATCGCTTCCTGCGCATACGCGAGCCGCTGGACCAGCGCTTTTCACAGTTGCAGGAAGATCTGCTCGACCCGCACAGTTCGATGGACGACTGGCGCAGCCTGATGGACGAGCGCCGCGTCGCGCGCAGGCTGGAAGCCTTGTCCGAAGGTCAGCTCGAAGCGCTTGATACCTGGCGGCGCAACACGCGTACCGACTGGAGCAGCACCGAGGAAATCCGCATCCGCGATCTCAGCGAGCACATCCGCCGCGTGCAGGCGCATGCCGGCGGACAGGAGCGCGACATCGAATCCGCCGTGCAACTGCATTTCGCCGCACTCACGCACCGTACCAACGAAGTCATGAAAATCTTTACCGTGGTCGCGGTGGTGTTCATGCCGCTGACCCTGCTCACCGGCATCTGGGGCATGAACTTTGAAAACATGCCGGAACTGCACACGCGCTACGGTTATTTCTTCGCGCTGGGCAGCATCGTTGGCCTGGGTGCGCTGATGCTCTACCTGTTCAAGCGCAAGGGCTATTTCTAGGCCATCCGCTCTTGCGGGAATGAGTTGGAATATTGTTTTATTATATTAGTAAATTATATAAATAGATAATTTATTAAAACAATGTTATTGGCCATTCACAAAGAGCGGGTGACGTTGGCTGGGGAACCATTGAGCAGGATTTCCGCGTGCAAGGGCGCATCAGCGGAAAGGTTTGTCCCGGCCTATTGATTCGACATGGTTATGTTTTAACTTCCGTTTGCCCTGAGGTATCGAAGGGCGTCTGGGGCTTCGAAACCTCAGCCCGAGTGGACTTCATGCTTTATCGGGCCAGATCAATAATCCGGTATGCCAAGTTCCTTGATCTTCCGCGTGAGCGTGTTGCGTCCCCAGCCCAGTCGCCGCGCGGCTTCCCGCCGCTGGCCGTGGCAGGCCTTGAGCGCGACTTCGATCAGGGCGCGCTCGAACAGGGGTGTCGCGGTGCCAAGCACATCGTTCGCGCCGGCCGCGAACTGCTGTTCGGCCCATTGGCGCAAAAGTTCGTGCCACTCGCCGGCAGGCTCAGACGCCGGTGCCGCTGGCGCGGTGGAAGCGGTGTCGGGTGCCACGGCCGTATCCCGGAACGTATTGACCGCTGCGACGGCTGGACCGGCAGCGCCGGCAGGCCGCAGTTCCGGCGGCAGGTCCGGCAGGTGGATGTCCTGTCCGGGCGCCATCACGGTAAGCCAGCGCGCGATGTTTTCCATCTGCCGAACGTTGCCGGGCCAGGTGAAATTACGCAGGTGCGAGAGTACCTCCGGACGCAGGCGCTTGGGCTGGGTTTTCAGTTCCGCCGCCGCGCGTGCGAGAAAATGCCGCAGCAGCAGGGGGATGTCCTCGTGCCGCTCGCGCAGCGGCGGAATGCGCACGCGGATGACGTTGAGGCGGTGGTAAAGGTCGTCGCGGAAGCGGCCTTCCTGCACCAGCGTTTCGAGGTCCTGATGCGTGGCGGCGATGACGCGCACGTCCACGCGCACCGGCGCGACGCCGCCGACACGGTAGAACTCGCCGTCCTGCAGCACGCGCAGCAAGCGCGTCTGCAAATCCGCAGGCATGTCGCCGATCTCGTCGAGGAACAGCGTGCCGCCGTCGGCCTGCTCGAAGCGGCCCTTGCGCTGCGCCGCCGCGCCGGTGAAGGCGCCGCGCTCGTGGCCGAAGAATTCGCTTTCCAGCAGATCTTTCGGAATCGCGGCGGTGTTGATCGCAATGAAGGGTTTCTGCGCGCGCGGGCTGTTGACGTGCAGGGCGCGCGCCACCAGCTCCTTGCCGGTGCCAGATTCGCCGGTGATGAGCACGGTGATCTGCGACTGCGACAGGCGGCCGATGGCACGGAACACGTCCTGCATGGCCGGCGCCTCGCCGATGATCGCGCCGCCGGAAGTGCCGGCCAGCGCATCGGGTTTTTCCTTTTTCTGCGCGGCACGGCGCACCAGCGCAGCGACACCGTCCACGTCGAAGGGCTTGGGCAGGTATTCGAACGCGCCGCCCTTGTAGGCGGCGACGGCGGCGTCGAGGTCGGAGTGCGCGGTCATGATGATCACCGGCAGTTCCGGCTTGGCCGTGCGCACGCGCTCCATCAATTCCAGGCCGTTGACACCTGGCATGCGGATGTCGGATAGCAGTACGTCTGGCGCGCTGTCGCTGAGCGCGTCCAGCAGTTCGGCCGCGCCGGGGAAGGCGCGCACCGTCATGCCCTCGCGCGCCAGCGATTTCTCCAGTACCCAGCGGATCGATTCGTCGTCGTCCACGACCCAGACAGTCAAACGGCTCATTGCAGTTCCATGGGCAGATAAATGGTGAACACGGTGCAGCCGCTGCGCGAGCGGCACTCTATGAGGCCGCCGTGGCTGTGGACCAGGTATTGCGCGATCGGCAGGCCCAGGCCGGTGCCCTCGGCACGCGTGGTCACCATCGGGTAGAAGATTTTTTCCGTGAGCGACGGCGGAATGCCGGGACCGTCGTCCTCGATGTCGATCTGGATCACCAGCTTGTGGCGTACGCCGCCGATGGTGAACTGCCGCTTGGTGCGCGAGCGCAGCACGATGCTGCCGTCGCTGCCCACCGCTTGCAGCGCGTTGCGCACGATGTTCAGCACTGACTGGATGAGCTGGCCGCGGTCGGCGGTGATTTCTGGGATCGAGGGATCGTAGTCGCGCAGGAAGCCGACATCCGGCGGCGCTTCGGCCTGCACCAGTTGGCGCACGTGCTCCAGCACTTCGTGGATGTTGAACTGGGTTTTTTCCGGCGCGCGGTTGGGCCCGAGCATGCGGTTGACCAAGTCCTGCAGCCGGTCCGCCTCGCGGATGATCACGCGCGTGTATTCGCGGTGCTGCGAATCGGGGAACTCGCGCTCTAGCAGTTGCGCCGCGCCGCGGATGCCGCCCAGCGGATTCTTGATCTCATGCGCCATGCCGCGGATCAGTTCGCGGCTCGCCTCATGCTGGGCGATCTGAAGTTCGTCGCGCGAGATGCGCAGGTGGCGATCCAGCGGCAGCACTTCCAGCAGCAGGCCGGGGCGGTTGTCGCCCAGCGTCGGCGTGACGGTGCAGTCCACCGTGATCGGCTGATCGCCGATGCGCTGCAGGAGCAGTTCGCGCTCGATGAAGCCCGCGCCCGCATCCAGCGCGGCGCGCAGGCGCGGCTCATGCGGCGTGAAATGCGGTACGCCTTCGGTCAGCGGCGCGCCGAGCGCGTGGCGGCGGCTGATGCCGAACACGCTCTCGCTGGCGGAGTTGAGCGAAGTGATGCGCAGTTGATGATCCAGGCAGATCACGGCCGTGGTGAGGCCGTCGAGCACGGTCTCCGGACGAACGCCGCTGCGGAATGCTGGAGTCATGGAAGACTGTTCGCAAAAAGCGCGCCAGATGGGTTCAGCAAAGACTAGCGCAATCCGGCGGTGCGGGCGCCGCCGCGCGGTTCCTGCGCGGTCTGGGCGTCGATGTGGATGGTGACCGGCGCCGAGCGCGCCAGTTCGCGGCCGCTGGGGCCGATCAGCGCCGCGCTGATTTCATGCTTGCCGGCGGGCAGGCCGTGCAGGGTGCTGCGGATGTCGGACAGCGGTGTTTTCTCGCGCGGCTGTCCGTCCACGCGGAAAATCAGGCCGTAGCCGCGCGCGAGGCCGGGCATGACGCTGACGGAGACCCTCACATCGGCGTTGATGGCGTAAGCCTGGCCCGGTGTCGGCGTGTTGAAATGCACCGCGAAGGGCGGCGACTGCAGCGGCGGCTCGTAGCCGCGGCCATGTGGCGCTAGCGGCATGCTCAGGGGATGTTCCAGGCGGTAGGGCTTGGCGCCGCGGCTCGGCTGCTTGTCGGTGAAGTGCACCACGCCGGCTGGATCGACATAGCGGTACAGCGTAGTTGCACTTGCGAGCGCGGGCAGGCACAGCAGTAGCAAACCGGTCAGCGCGCGCATCGCTCAGGCCTCAGCGAACCGCAGCCGCACCTCGTTGGCTTTCAGGTATTCAATCTCGCGTTCGAGGTCGGCCTGAGTCAGCGGATGACTGGCCAGCCAGGATTTCTGCGTGAACTCGATATCCAGCGTGCGGCGCCCGGCGCTGACCGCGAGCGGCAGCTTGAGATCGGGCGTGCGCGAGCGGTTGAACAGCACGGCGAGGCGGAAAATCATCGCCAACCGCCGCATCGGCTCGACCGACACGCTCGGCAGTTCGTCGAAGGCGGTCAGCGCGAACTTGCCGCGCTGCACGCGCACCAGCGCCGCGAGCATTTTCTGGTCAGTCTGCGAGAAGCCCTGCAAGTCGCAGTTCTTGAGGATGTATTCGCCGTGCTTGTGGCTGGAGGTGTGCGCGATGGCCAGCCCGATCTCGTGCAGGCGCGCGGCCCAGCCGAGCAGCATGGTGGAGAATTTGGTGTCCAGCTCCCAGGCCTTGGCGGTCTGTTCGAGGATGATCAGCGCGGTGCGCTCTACCGCCTGCGCGTGAGCCGGGTCCGCGCCGTAGCGCTGCGCCATGGCCTCGACCGACTCGCCGCGCACGTCGCGGTTGGACAGGCGGCCGAGCAGGTCATAGATCAGCCCCTCGCGCAGCGCGCGCTCGGAGGTTTCAAGCTGCTCCAGTTGCAGAGCGTCGAACACGCCCGCCAGCACCGCGAGGCCGCCCGCGAACACCGGCCGACGGTCTTCGCGCAGCGCCGGGAAATCCAGTTTGCCCGCGTGGCCGCGCGCGATCACCAGTTCGATCACTTTTTCCAGCCCTTCGCGCGTGATTGCCTGCTCGCACCAGCCCTGCTCCATCGCCACGCGCCAGACGCCGCGCACGGTGCCGGAGGAGCCGATGGCGAGGTCCCAGCCGGCCTTGCGGTAGCGCCGCTCCAGGTATTCGAGTTCCACGCGCGCTGCGATGCGCGCCTTGCGGAACTGGCCGCGGCTGATTTCGCCGTCCTCGAAAAAGCGCTGGTTGTGCACCACGCAGCCGAGCGCGACCGACTCCATAATCTGCGGCCGCACGCCCTGGCCGATGATGATTTCGGTGCTGCCGCCGCCGATGTCGATCACCAGCCGGCGCGGCTGCTCGCGGCCCATGCCCATGGTCACGCCGCCGTAGACCAGGCGCGCTTCCTCGATGCCGGCGATGACTTCGATCTTGTGCCCGAGGGCGATTTCCGCGGCGGCGAGGAAGTCGCCGCTGCGGCGCATGCGGCGCATGGTGTTGGTGCCGACCGCGCGCACGCGCTCCGGGCGCAGCCCGCGCAGGCGCTGGCCGAAGCGCTGCAGGCAGGCCAGCGCGCGCGCCTGCGCATCGACGCGCAGGCGCTTGTCGGCGTCGAGCCCGGCGGCGAGGCGGATCGGTTCGCGCAGGCGGTCGATCACGTTGAGATCGGCGCCGCTGCTGCGCGCGACCAGCAGATGGAAACTGTTGGAGCCCAGATCGACCGAGGCGACTTCCTCGCCCTGGGTATCCGCTGCTGCCGCGGGCTGCGCGCTCATGCGCGGAATCCGGCGGCCGGCACGCGCGCGAAGTTCGCGCGAGTGAAGATCGAGGCGATCCCCATGCGATCGTACACGCCGCACGAAAGTGTCCGGGCTGCACCCGCTCTTACGGTCTGGGTCGCAATGACTGTTATCATATACTGACTAATTTATATTATAGTAAATAAAATTAAACAATAATGTTGGGCGAAAAAGCAGGAGCGGGTGACTTCACTATAGCGCAGGGACTTTGCCGGAACCGGTAAATTCATTGACCCGCGCGCGCAATTCCCTGAACATACCGCGGCTTAATTTATTGCGGATATTCCGCTCCGGGAGTTGACATGATGAAGTTTGCAAGCGTGGGCGCGATCATTCTCGCCGCCACGCTGAGCCTGCCTGCGTTTGCCGAAGGCAATGCCGAGGCCGGCCGCGTGAAATCGAGCACCTGCATGGGCTGCCACGGCATCCCCGATTACTCCAACGCTTACCCGACTTATCGCGTGCCCAAACTGGGCGGACAGCACCATGAATACATCATCGCCGCGCTCAAGGAATACCGCGCTGGCGAGCGCGCGCACAAGACCATGCACGCGCAGGCCTCGTCGCTGAGCGACCAGGATATCGAGGACATCGCCGCATTCCTCGAACGCGCTCCGGCCACGAAATAAGGTGAAACGAATGAAGCATCTTGCATTGACCGCCCTGCTGGGCCTGGCCTCCACCGCGGCCCTCGCCGCCGGCCCCGCCGAGCCGGCCAAGGCGCCGACCTGTTTCGCCTGCCACGGCCAGGGTGGCCTCAGCACCAACGGCATGTACCCGATTCTCGCCGGCCAGCACACCAACTACATCGAGCAGGCGCTGCACGAGTACAAGAGCGGCGAGCGCAAGAATCCAATCATGGGCGCGCAGGCGGCCGGCCTGAGCGAAGCCGACATCCGCGAACTGGCACTGTACTTCAACGCGCAGCCGGGGCCGCTGCACACGCCGACCGAGCAAGGCGCGCTGAAATAACGGCTCTGGCTTCAAGCAAAGAAAAAGCCGCCAGCGATGGCGGCTCGCTACACGGCGTAGCGTAGCGTGGGGTAAGCCAAGGTTTCATGGACTGCCGGTGGCAGTCCATGCTGGTGAACGCCCTTCCGTGAGGAAGGGCCGGGGCGTAGCCGCCAGCGAGCCGATAGCGCCCGACTTACCGCTGCCGACACTCGCCAACCGCCCCCTCCCGCACCCATCTCCCTTCGGTCGAGCACCGTGTCGGGCGCGGTTTTTTGTGGCCGATGCTCAGTTGAATACCAGGTGCACGCCGAGCAGCACGCCTTGCAGCGTGGTGTTGAGCAGGTAGCCGTCGTCGTTCACGCGGTAGTGCTTGCGCTGCCAGCCGAGGTTCAGGGTGAGCGGGCCGAGCAGGCGGAATTGCGCGTCGAACCGCAGTTCGCTGGCATTGTCGTCCTGGTAGGCGACCGCATTGCCCGCCGCGCGCAGGTTCAGGTACCGGCCCAGCGGCAGATCGAGTTGCAGATGCGCCATCGGAAAAATCTCGTCAATCTGCTGGATGGACTGATCGCCGTTGCTGTCGCTGACATCGATATGGCCGTGCAGCCACTTGGTCATGACGCCGCCCGATGCGCGCACGGGGCCCAGTTGCAGCGGATAGCTCAGGGTCAGGTCCGCATCGTGGATATCCGCCACCGTATGCAGCACGGTGGAGGCCGGGGGCAGTATGGGCAGAGGGCCGATCTGCAAGCCGCCGCTGACGGTGTAAGGATTGTCGCCCTCGATCTGCACGCGCATGTAGTTCGCGGCCACGTCCGGCCACCAGCCGGGGCCGGTATCCCAGCGCAGCGAGTAGCTGTCGCGACTGGTCGGTCGCACACCGAGATCGCGGTGCAGGCGTAGTTGCGTGCCACCTTCGTCGATGATGCCGGAGACGCGGTAGTTCCAGTTGTCGTAGCCGAGCGCGAATCCCTGCGCGCGGGACAGGGTGGGTGCGGTCAGCAGGCCGCACAGCAGCAGGCAGGAAGTTATTTTCATGGCGCTCAGCTTACTGAATCGGCCGCGTCCTTCCTATCGGGCCGCTACTGCGCAACAGAAATTTACATGGCTGCGCGGCGCGCTTCAGCGGAGATTTCACGAAGTGCGTAAATCGCACTCCGTGCCTGGCGAACGCCTGGGGTTGGGGCCCCAGGCAGCGCAGTCTATTCGTCCAGGAAACTTCTAAGGTAGTTGGCGCGTGAAGGATGACGCAGCTTGCGCAGCGCCTTGGCCTCTATCTGGCGGATGCGCTCGCGGGTGACATCGAACTGCTTGCCGACTTCTTCCAACGTGTGGTCAGTGTTCATGTCAATGCCGAAGCGCATGCGCAGCACCTTGGCCTCGCGCGGCGTCAGGCTGGCGAGTATCTGGTGCGTCGCTTCTGCAAGGCTGGACGAGGTCGCGGCCTCCAGCGGCGAGATCGCCGACAGGTCTTCGATAAAGTCGCCGAGATGGGAATCGTCGTCGTCGCCGATCGGCGTTTCCATCGAGATCGGTTCCTTGGCGATCTTCAGCACCTTGCGGATCTTGTCCTCGGGCATTTCCATCTTCACCGCGAGTTCTTCCGGCGTCGGCTCGCGGCCCATCTCCTGCAGCATGCTGCGCGAGATGCGGTTGAGCTTGTTGATGGTCTCGATCATGTGCACCGGGATGCGAATGGTGCGTGCCTGGTCGGCGATGGAGCGCGTGATGGCCTGGCGTATCCACCAGGTCGCATAGGTCGAGAACTTGTAACCGCGGCGGTATTCGAATTTGTCCACCGCTTTCATGAGACCGATGTTGCCTTCCTGGATCAAGTCCAGGAATTGCAGTCCGCGGTTGGTGTATTTCTTGGCGATGGAAATCACCAGGCGCAGGTTCGCCTCCACCATCTCTTTCTTGGCACGGCGCGCCTTGGCCTCGCCGATGGACATCTGGCGGTTGATTTCCTTGAGTTCCAGGATCGAGAGGTGCGCTTCTTTTTCGATGGCGATGAGACGGTGCTGCAGACGCACCACTTCAT
>JBOICL010000392.1:0-6345 GCA_050740055.1 Stenotrophobium sp. | reverse complement strand
CAGCAGGCCTGCTGCGCCGATTCGAGTCCTGCGATGCTGTCGTGATCGGTCAGCGCGAGCACCCGCACCCCGCGCGCTGCCGCCAGCTCCACCAGCGCTGTCGGCGCAAGCAAACCGTCCGAGCAGTTGCTATGCGTGTGCAGGTCCACGAGCTCACCCGCTTCCAGCCGACTGCACTGCGTCGAGGCGTGCTTCACGTGTCCGCTGGGTTTGTGAGCAGTCCCACCCAGTCTCGCGAAGTATCGCCAAAGGCGATGAAGGATGGGTTGATCAGGGTGTCCCGGACGTTGTAGCGCAGCGGCTGGCCCGAGAAATCGACCACCGTGCCGCCGGCCTCGCTGACCACGGCATGGCCGGCGGCCGTGTCCCATTCACTGGTGCGGCCGCGCCGCACGTACAGGTCCGCTTGCCCCTCGGCGAGCAGGCCAAATTTCAGTGCACTGCCAACGCTGATGCGCTGCATAGGGCCGAGCCGCGTGAGCAGGCTGTCTAGCACCGCGTCCCCATGTGAGCGACTGGCGAGCACGCGAACCGTCGCGCTCGCCGCGCTGCATACGCGTATCGGCCGCTGCGAGCCGTCCCGCTCGCGCCGGAACGCGCCGCAGCCGCGTGCCGCCGCATAGGCCACGCCCGTGACCGGCGCGTAAACCACACCCAGTACGGCCTCGCTGCCATCAATCAGCGCGATGTTCACGGTGAATTCGCCATTGCGCTTGACGAACTCGCGCGTGCCGTCGAGTGGGTCGATCAGCCAGTAACGTGTCCAGGCCCGGCGCAGGTCGTAGCCGATGTCCGCCGCTTCTTCCGATAGGCAGGGCAGTTCGGGCGTCAGTGCAGACAGCGCCTTGATGATGATGTGATGCGCGGCGAGGTCGGCCTGCGTCAGTGGCGAGTCGTCGTCCTTGTGCGTGACGGCGAAGTCGGACTCATAGACCCGCATGATCGCATCACCTGCGGCGACCGCGATCGGCAGGACTTCTTCCATCAGGTTCTTGAGATTCATGCGGCACCACGCACAATGCCGCGCGCTTCCAGCGCCTTGAGCAGGGCTTCGACTTCCTGTGTCAGTGTCATCTCGGCGGTGTGCAGGTGGATCTCTGCGCGCTCTGGCGCTTCATAGGGATCGTCGATGCCGGTGAAGTGTTTGATCTGGCCCGCGCGGGCTTTCTTGTAGAGACCCTTGGGATCGCGCTTTTCGGCGACCGCCAGCGGGCAGTCCACGAACACTTCGATGAAGGTCATGCCGTCCTTCTCATGCGCCTCGCGCGCGATACGGCGGTCCGCACGGTAGGGGCTGATGAAGCTGGACAGCACGATCAGGCCGGCGTCCACGAACAGCTTGGCCGCCTCGCCGATGCGGCGGATGTTCTCCGTGCGGTCTTCCGCCGAGAAGCCGAGATTCTTGTTGATGCCCATGCGCACGTTGTCGCCGTCGAGCCGGTAGGCGAGGTGGCCACGCTGGATCAGCGCGAGTTCCAGCGCACAGGCCACGGTGCTCTTGCCGCTGGCGGACAGGCCGGTGAACCACAGCGTGGCGCCTTTTTGTTTGAGCAGCTTGTGGCGGTCTTCGCGCGAAACCATGCCGTCCTGCCACTGCACGTTGGTTGCTTTCTGTTCAGTCATGAGGTGTCTCTCGAAATGGGTGGGTGTCGGAAGCGGCGGACGCACACTCCCGATAAAGCACACTGCATTCTTTGAGGAAACTCCGAATAAGCTGCTGCGCTCGGCAGCTTGCGTGAGGGCGGTGCGCGGAATCCTCACATAGCTATCTGTATGCTCCGGTTCCTGCGCTCCGTCCTCACGCAACCTGCCTGCGCTCGCGACGCTTCTTCAGAGTTTCCTAAGTAATCATGTTGCGACAGGCTTCTTGTCGATATGCCGCTCACAATATTCGGCGAAGTCGCTGCGAATCTGGTCGGCGCTGAGGCCGAACTGTTCGGGGCCGTAGTCGTGGCCGCCCTGATGACTTTTTTCGTCTTTGACCAGCCAGGCGCGCATCGCGCTTTCGGCGTCGGGCGCCAGTGGCCAGCCGATGAATTCATAGATGCGGCGCGCGACGTCCATCGGCTGCTTGACGGTGTCCTGGAAGCGCACGTCGAGGAACTGCGATGGCGCCTGTTTGCGCACCGCCATCGTGTGACGCAGCGCGCGGTTCATCAGCGCGCTCCATTCGTGTCCGGCGGCAATCGGGTCGGCCTTGCTGCTGTAAATGCCCCACAGCGTGTGAATGAAGCTGGCGATGGACGGAATGCTCTGCGCCGGATCGCGATGCGTCTGGATGACCTGCACGCCGGGAAACACGCGCAGCAGGATGTCCATGCGCAGCAGATGATGCGGCGCCTTCAGCACCCAGCGTTCGCCGCTGATGCCGCGCTGGCGTTTCTGCCACTGCAGGAACTGCATGATGCGTCGCAGATAAAGATAGGCGGGCGTCTGGTCCTGCCGGTCCAGCCACGCGGTGTAGCCGGGAATATTGGCGTAGGCGTTGAACGCGGACAGGAAGGAATGATCCATCAGCATCACTTCTTCGTCGGCCTCGTCGGCGTCCATCGGGTGGATCGCCAGCAGCTTGGGCATCGCCTGCGTCATCATCGTGACCATGCCGCGCGCCTCGGCGATGCGCGCCGTGGGTTTCTGCAGGGTTTCGTTCGGGAACGGTACCGGGAACTGCGATTCCCAGAACGACATCCACCAGAATCGCGGATCGCGCGACAGCAGGCGGTGCAGCTTGGTGGTGCCGGTGCGCGGCAGGCCGACGATGACCAGCGGCGACGCAATTTTCTCGGTGGCGATTTCCGGATGGCGCGTGAAATAGTCTTCCACGCGCAGGCGGTTCATCAGTTGCGCGGTGATTTTCTGGCGCATGATGGTCGCGCCCATTTCGGAGAGCTGCGCTTCTTTGTCGAGCGCGGTGCACAGCGCGTCGAGGCCGGCGCGGAAGCTGGCATCGCCGAAGTCGCTGAGGCCGCCGGTTGCGGCGCTGGCATCCTTGAGCAGTTGTTCGGGAATGAAGTTCTGGGCGGTGCTCATGCTTTGATCTCTCGTGAAATTTCGGAATGCTTGACCACGCGGGCGGTGGGGTGCACGTGTTTGTTCGCGCCGACCCAGCGCAGGCACATGGTGCCTTTGTCGTGCCCGGCGGTTTCCAGCCAGTTTGGGTGGCCCCCAGGAAAATCAGGCTTGCGGTGCGCCAGCACGAAGCTCGCGCCGCCGTCGGTGTCCAGCGTTGCGGAATGTTTGTTGAAGCAGATGCGGTGGTAACGGTAGTCGAGCGACTCCATCCAGTAATTGTTGATCTGCAAGTTCCAGAAACGGCATTCCGGGATGCGTGCAATGTGGATCAGCAGCGCCTCGTCCGGGGCCAGTTTCCAGTACGAGTGGTAGTAGAAAATATTGGGATCGCCGCCAACGCGCTGGCACAGCACCTGATCGGCAGGCGGTAACTGGTTGGCATGTTTCTGATAGCCCTGCGCCCAATCCGAAAACAGCTTCGAAGTGCCTTCGACGAAGCGTGCCGCGTTGGTCAGACCAGCTTGAAGTTTCGCAGCCGACAGCGGCGCGGGTTTGGCGTCGGCGCCGAGCCGTTCGATGCGCACCTGCGCTGGTCGCTCGCGTTTGCGGTCGAGGAAAGTCTGCCGCACGATCACCGCATTGGATTCAGGTTCCAGCTTCAGCCAGTTTCCGGGATGCGGCTGCTGGCTGAGGACGATTTCAAACTGGCCATCCGCGCCAATCTGCAAGGTGCTCGCGTCGATGAAGCCGGTCTGCTCCATCCTGCCGTTGGTTTCATAGCCGCCCTTCTGCGTGCCGAAACTCAGGTAAGGCACCGTGCCGCGCTCGCCGCGGATCACGTAGTCGTGGCGGCCGTTGAGGCGGCCCATCAGGTAGAGATTGTCGGGATTGTCCGCACCGATCTTGCCGGTTTCATGCGAGGGCGCGAAAAAACCGGGAAAGTCAGGGTCGGCGAATTCCAAGTGCATTTCCAGGCCGATGCGCAGCAGGCGGCTGAGGTAGCGGAAACCCTCCGCGCGATCCAGCGCGTCACCCGGGGCTTCGGGGCGCAGAACCTGCTGACCCGCACGTTTGAGCGCGTCGCAGAATTCGTCCCAAACCTGTCCGCTCACGACGTTCGCCTGAACGTCTTTTGCCGCCGTCATCCTGAGTCTCCTCGGTGATATCCGGTCGAACCGTAGCGCCGGATTTTCTTCTGTCTGGACAGTAGGGGGAGACGCAGGCGCTGGCTTCACCTGTTTGCATTAGGCAGGGAGAATCTCTTGCGGCGGTGTGCCGCCGCACGCGCTTAGCTGAGCGTGATCACGCTGTTCAGCAGCAGCCGCACCAGCATGGTTTGGCGCGTGACACCGGTCTTGCAGAAGATCGAGCGCAGGTGGGTGCGCGCGGTATTGCGGCGCACATCCATTTTCTCCGCTGCTTCGTCCAGCGTCAGCCCCTCGGCCAGCAGCAGGGCCAGCGCGGCTTCCATGCGCGTCAGGCCGAACAGTCTGCGCAGGAGTTCATGCGACGGTTGCGCGACGTTCGATTCCGGGTCGCGCAGGAAAATCACGACGGCAGGGCGTTGCTTGCTCTCGGACCACGGGCCGAGCGGGATGGTCCGCACCAGAATGCTCAGCTTGCTGCGTCCGGAAGGCCGCGTAACTGACAGACCTTCGACCACCGCCGGCGCGCTGCTGTCGCCGGGGCCGGCCAACGCCTGGCGGATAATGCGTTGCAGTTCGCGGCCTTCCTGACTGATTTCGAGACAGATGTTATTGCCAGAGAGCCAGATGCCGTCCTTCTCCGCGAATATGCGGCGCGCTTCCTGGTTCATCTCGATGATCGTGCCACTCTGCGTCAGGCTGATCATGCCCAGCAGCATCTGGTTCACGGTGCCGGCGAACAGCGCACGTTCGCATTCGAGCAGATCGAGCCTTGCGTGCAGCTGGATGGAGCGCTTGAGGTGTGGCAGCACGAAGCGAACCAGCGACTTGTCTCCGGCCGTGAACGGCTTGGCATCGTGCGAGCGTGTCACGCGCAAGCGGCATTCGATGCCTTCCTTGGTATAGATGTCCGCGCCGAGCAGGTGCCGGATGTCTAGCGGTTGCAGGAATTTCTGGTAGATCTCGCTTTGCAGCCATTGCTTGCCGATCAGTTCCTCGGCGGTGACCACCTCGCCTTCCTGCAGGCGCACGAAGGGATCGAGTGCGAAGAAATGGGTCTCGTAGGATTCGGTCGCCTGCGCATCCACAGTGCCGGTATTGATCATGACGCCGGAGTTATCCGATGAGGGTGTGCGCAGCATCAGCGTGACATGCGCGGCGTGGAGGGTGTCGCGCATCAGTTGCAGTGCGGCCTGCCAGGGTGGAGATTCCAGCGGCCCCTCATAGATGGCCCCTATCAGGCGGTCGAGATGCGCGAAATCGTCGGTCTCCGTCAGGACTGCGAGCGCCGCGTTGCCGACACTTTTGGCGGAGCCGCGGCGGGCTTCCTTACCTGATGATTTCGCTGGCGAATGCATTGTTCTGACCAACATCGTTGATCGGTCGAGTATAAGTGATGTGCATGGGCCTGTGAGGAATCAAACGGTCAGTCGATACCTAGTCTCCGCTCTCATCCGGAAGGATGATTCCGCGAGGTGGCGCACGTCGAACAATGCGGTCGCAAAGCCCTGCGGTGATCACGCCGCAGGTTCAGACCCGGAGGAAACCGTCGAGATGAGCAAGGAAAAGACCATGAAGGCCGCAATGCAGGCGTACATCGACCTGTTCAACCGTTCCGATGCGGACGGCATCGCGGCACTGTACGCCGACGATGCCACCGTGGAAGACCCGGTCGGCAGTCCGCTGAAAGTGGGCAAGGCAGCCATCACCGATTTTTACCGCATGGCCATCAAGACCGGCGCCAAGCTCGCGCTTGCTGCACCGGTCCGCGCATCGCATGGCAATGCGGCGGCGATGGCTTTCGATGTGCAGCTGAACATGCCGCAGGGCCGCGCGGTGATCCACGTGATCGACGTGATGACCTTCAACGATGAAGGGAAATTTGCCTCGATGCGTGCGTTCTGGGGTCCCAGCGATATGGAGGTGCTCAAGTAGCGCCGAGCCTCGGCGGCCGTTTCCGCGTCACCCGCTATGGCTGGAACGAGCCGTAAGATTGTTTTTATATATTATGTTATTTTAATATAATTAAATAAATATAAACAAAGCTCGTAGCCGTTCCGGGCTGAGCGGGTGCCGACACGGTGCTAGCCTGAAGGGCAATGGGGTGAGCCAGGGTTTCATGGACTGCCAGTGGCAGTCCATGCTGGCGAACGCCAAGCTGGAGGCTTGGCCGGGGCGAAGTCGGGAA
>JBOICL010000391.1:0-3290 GCA_050740055.1 Stenotrophobium sp. | reverse complement strand
CCCACGATAACGGCTTTGGCAAGCATGGAAAATTCCGGATTTAATCGGGCGCAATGATAGTCCTTTGCCCGGCGTGGCTGAACTTAAACCGCGTGCCAGCGTCTGTGTTGCCGCCCGCTCCGGCCATTCTGACGCCATCTACTGTTATTAAATATTTAATATATTAAAATAATGTATATAAAATATAACAAACGCAAAGCCTTCTACTGGCGGAGCGGGTGGACTGCCAGATGAAGCGTTGGCACTTCCAGGCCTCGCCCCTTGCGATCATCGTCATCGCGGCTATGTGTGTGCTGATGATCGCGCTCGGGTTCTGGCAGATTCGCCGCGGGCACGACAAGCAGAGGCTGCTGCAAGTTTATGCAAGCCTCGCCGCGCAGCCGGCGCTGCCCTTCGATCCGCGACTGGCGGCGACTGATCGCGTGATTCACGTGCAGACCCGCGGCATCTACGATGCGCAGCGCCAACTGCTGCTGGACAACCAGCCCAGCCACGACCGCGCGGGCTACGACGTGTGGACGCCGCTGCGCCTGCAGAACGGCACGCTGGTGCTGGTCAACCGCGGCTGGATACCGCGCGCGATGGATCGTGCCCCGCTGCCCGCGCTGCCGGTGCCGGAGGGGCTGGCGGAGGTCGATGGCTACTGGCGCGAACTGCCGCGCCCGGGGCTGCGCCTGGGCGCGCCCGCCTGCGCCAGGCCCGCGCACTATCCGGCGGTGGTGAACTACCCGATGCAACAGGACCTCGCCTGCGTGCTCGGCGAGCCGGTGGCGCAGGGCGTGCTGCTGCTAAGTCCCGCTGCGCCCGGCGGCTACCTGCGAGAATGGGACTTCAACAACGGCTTCCCGCCGTCGCGCCACTTCGGCTATGCCGCGCAGTGGTTCGCGCTGACCCTGACGCTGCTGGCCATGTTCATCAAACTCAACCTGAAACGTACCGATGACTGATCCCCAAGCGTCAAGCGTCAATCGCCGCACGGCCTTCCTGCTATTCATCCTGTTTCTCGCACCGGTGATTGCGGGCTACCTGTTGTTTTATGTCTTCCCGCAGTTCCAGCCCAGGGGCCGGCTCAACTACGGCACGCTGATCGACCCGGCGCGGCCGATTCCGGAATTCCATTTCATCGATTCCTCCGGCAAGCCGGTGGATTCATCGGCGCTGAAAAAGCGCTGGAGCTATATCTACTTTGGCGGCGAGCGCTGCGATGAGGTCTGCCACGCCAAGATCATCCAGATCCGCCAGATCCGCACCCGGCTCAGCGAAAAAAGCCTGCGCGTGCAGCGCGTCTATATCGCGCCCGACCAGGCGGCGGCGAACGCGGCGAAAGCGGTGCTGGCCGCTGAAAATCCCGATCTCGTTTTCCTGGCTGATGACGGCGCCACAGGTGCGCGCGCCGCGGATTTCTTCCAGCCGCAGGTGGCGAACGCGATCTATCTGACCGACCCGATGGGAAACTGGCTGATGGTCTATCCGCCGGATCGCGCCGAATCCAAGGGCATCTACAAAGACATCCAGAAGCTGCTGATGCTGTCGCACATCGGCTGAGGCCGCGTGCGCTAAAATCCCCGCCGCCATTTTGCAAACGCCCTGCCTCCACCGGGAGGCAGCGGCCCGGAAACTCCCATGTCCTGGTTCTCGCGCATCAATTCCCTCGCCCTGGCGCTGTGTTTCGTCGTGGTTGTGTTCGGCGCCTTCGTGCGCCTGTCGGACGCTGGCTTGGGCTGCCCTGACTGGCCCGGCTGCTACGGCCATCTGGTCGTGCCCGAAGCGCCGCATGCGGTCGCCGCCGCGGATCAGCATTACCCGCTGCGACCGGTGCAGGCGCCGAAGGCGTGGAAGGAGATGATTCACCGCTATCTCGCCACCACGCTGGGCCTGCTGATTGTGGCACTTGCGTTCCTGTCCGCGGTTCTGCGCAGGCAGAACCTGCCGCGCGTCCTGCCCTGGGTGCTGGTGGCGCTGGTGGTGTTACAGGGCATGCTTGGCATGTGGACCGTGACCTGGCAGCTCAAGCCGCTGGTGGTTTCCGGGCACCTGCTGGGCGGCATGACCACCCTGTCGCTGCTGCTGTGGATGCGCCTGTCGCTGAACTATCGCCGGCAATCCGCAGCGCTCGACGCGGCACCGGCGCGCGAGCCGCGCAATGAGCGGGAGGCCTGGAGCGCAGTGCAACTGTCGCCACCGGAAACCACTCTTGCCGCATCGCCGCAGCTGAGGTTGTTCGCGGGTATCGCGCTGGTGGTGCTGGCCTGTCAGATCTTTCTCGGTGGCTGGACCAGCAGCAACTACGCGTCGCTGGCCTGTCCGGATTTCCCGACCTGTCAGGGCCAATGGTGGCCGCAGACCGATATCAAGGAGGCTTTTACACTCTGGCGCGGCCTCGGCATCAACTACGAGTACGGCGTGCTCGATGCGCGAGCGCGCGTCACCATCCATTTGTTTCACCGTCTTGGCGCCCTGACCGTCACCGCGATCCTGCTGCTGCTCGGCATCACGCTGCTGCGCAAGCAAGAGGCACTGTGGCGGCGGCTGGGCATCGCCGTACTGGCCGCGCTGGCCTTGCAGGTCGCCATCGGCATCAGCATCGTCAAGCTGCAACTGCCGCTGTTCCTCGCCGACATGCATAACGCCGGCGCGGCAGTGCTACTGTTGGTCATGGTGAGCCTGAATTTCTTTACCTGGAACGCGCGGAAGTGACGACAACCGTGCAGACGATCAAGCCGCTGGGCGCGCGCGTATACCTGCACGAGTACTACGAGCTGTGCAAACCGCGTGTGGTCATGCTGATCGTGTTCACCGCGATCATCGGCATGTTCCTCGCCGTGCCGGGCATGCCGCCGCTGCACCTGTTGTTCTGTGGCACGCTGGGTATCACCCTGCAGTCGGCGTCCGCCGCTGCCGTCAACCAGATCATCGACCGCAACATCGATACGCGCATGGCGCGCACCTGTGGCCGGCCGCTGGTGACCGGAACCCTGGGCATGACCGAGTCCATCGCCTTCGCCACGGTGATCGGCCTGTTCGGCTTTGTCGTGTTGTGGTTTCTGGTCAACCCGCTGACCGCGGTGCTGACGCAGCTCGCCCTGATCGGCTACGCGGGCGTCTATACCCGGTTCCTCAAGCGCGCGACGCCGCAGAACATCGTCATCGGCGGTGCCGCCGGCGCCGCGCCGCCGGTGCTGGGCTGGGTCGCGGTCACCGGTCAGGTCGATCCGCATTCGCTGCTGCTGTTCCTGATCATTTTCGTGTGGACGCCGCCGCATTTCTGGGCGCTGGCGATCGAGCGGCAC
>JBOICL010000390.1:0-3021 GCA_050740055.1 Stenotrophobium sp. | reverse complement strand
ATCGTGCGATCAGCTCTGAAATTGATGGACGCCTGCGTCTTCAAGCATAAGTGCAGGCGGCGATAGGCCAACTTGGTTCATACAATCGCGTTTCACGAATCGAAATCGCGCCCATTAAGCGGTCGTTCGGAATTGTCAGCTTCGGGCTGATTCGAGACATTCCGAACGACATTACGACTAACCGCTTCTGGCCGACAGGAGTCACCATGGTGGCCAGTACCGGACATTGCCCAACGCGTTTTCTATTGTCTTTGTCAGGGAGGCGTTCTGCATTTAGCTGTTACTGCGTGGGTGGTGGCGGAGACTGCTCCTGCTGTTGCAGGGCGTCGTCCATTTTCTTCTTGGCGTTGTCGTTGGCATCCAGCGCGCTGTCCACCTTGTTGGCGATGCCGCTGCCGGCGTAGCCGATGGCGTCGGTATTGCGGATGCCCTGCGTTTCCGCGCGGCCCTGCGGCGGCGCTTTGGGCGGCGGAGGCGGTTCGCTGCCGCCACAAGCGGCGAGACCCAAGCCCAGCGCTGCGATCAAGACAATGCGTGTGCTCATGCTCCATCTCCGGTTGTCACCTGCACGTAGTGTAGCGCCGCAGCGGATCGAGATCAGACCTTGAGATGCACCCAGCCGCGCCGCTGCCAGGCCAGCGTGAAAATCAGGCTTTGCAGGATGCGGTAGCCGCCCATCGCAATCCAGATGGCGAGCAGGCCCAGCCCCAGCACCGGCCCGAGCAGGTAGGCCAGCGGCAGGAACAGCGCCCATTGCAGGCCGATGGCGACGGCCATCACCAGCCGGCTCGCGCCGACGCCCAGCAGCGCCTGCATCATCACCAGCCCGAGGCCATCGAACAGGATCATGGCGCCGACCAGTTGCAGCGGCAGGTGGCCGATCCGCACCAGCGCATCGTTGCGCAGGAACAGCCGCAGCACCGGATCGGTGGCGAGCAGCATGACGAGGCCGAGCGCGCCGAAGATCCACAGGCCGACGCGGTACACGTCCCAAGCCCAGCGGTGCGCGTCGGCCGCGTCGCCGCGTCCCAGTGCCTGACCGCTGAGCGTGGCGGCAGCCATGCCCAGGCCCATGCCCGGCAGGATCGCGGTGAGCGTGATCGTGACCAGCACGTTCGCCACCGCCAGATCGTCGGTGCCGATCTTGCCGATGATCCAGAACAGCACCGTGAAGCCGCCGGCGAACAGCAATTGCTGGATCGCGGACGGCAGGCCCAGCCTGATGAGACTGCGGAACTGATCGGGGCTGGGACGTTTAGCGAGAAAGCCGGAATTCCCGGCGTGCCGTTGTGCCAGCCAGAAATAGACGCCGGTACCGATGAAGACCGCCAGCGTGGTGCCGATGCCCGCGCCTGCGACGCCCAGCGCCGGCAGGCCAAACAGGCCGTGGATCAGCGTGTAGCTGAACATGAAGTTGAGCACATGCATGCCGATCAGGGTGTACATGTAGAAGCTTGCGAGCTTGACCGCGCTCCAGTAGCCGCGGAACGAGAAGTTCATGCCCACCGCAGCCACGCTGACGAGCCGCCACTGCAGATATTGCGTGCCCTGGTGAACCACGGCGGGATCGTGGTTCAGCGCGTGGAAAATCCACGGCGCGGCGATGATGAGAACGGCGGACAGCGGCACGCCAATCATCAGCGACAGCAGTAGGCCGCCGTTCAGCGGCACCGCGGATTCATTGAATTTTCCTTCGCCGCAGCGCCGCGCCGCGATGGCCTGTACCGCCGGTGAAATTCCGGTGATCGCGGCGACCGCGATGAAGTTGAGAAAGTTGGCGAGGCCCGTCGCCGCCAGCGCGGAGGGGCCCAGACTGCCGATCATCCACGCATCCGCTAGGTTGAGCAGATTCTGCGAGGTCATGCCGCCGATGATCGGCAGCGCCAGCGCCAGCACCTCGCGGGTACGCGAGGGCGAGTTCAGACTACTTCTCCTCGACCGTGTTCACGATCGCGGCCGCCATCTGGAAGGGACGGCCTTGCAGCAACGCGGCCACGCGCTGCGGCAGGTGGCTCTTGTCGATCTGCACGATCGAGACTTGCGCAAAACCGTTGGGCGATTGGCCGGACCAGGATTCGCCGATCGGGCCGCCGCTTTTGCGGCGCGAAGGCACGATGCCCATCGCGGTCAGTTTTTCGTTTTGCGGCAGCAGTGCGCCGACCCCTTCGTCCAGCGAGGCGGTCGAGGCCTGCACATCGATCCAGGTGTTGAAATCGTGCTTGAGCAGCGGCGCGGCCAGCCGTTGCAGGACCGGGTTGGAGAAGGCGCGCTGGGCGAGGTCGCTGGTGCGCTGCGCCATCGTCAAGGGGCTCCCGCCAGTGCTGTTGATGGCAGGGGTTTTGTGCGTTCCAGTAAGCGCGGGGCGCAGGGCGCTGGCAAAATTGGTCTGGAAGTGCGCGCGCAGGCGCAGTTTCTCGCCATCACCGTGTGGTTCCGAAACCACTTGGAGGTTGACGCGCCACAGCGGCGCATCGGCCGTGGCACCGGGGATTTCGGCGGCGAACGACATCTGCTCGGGTTCGCCGGAACGCGGGGGCAAGGCAGTGTTGGCGGAGCGGATGCTTTTGCGGAAACGGCTGAAAATGTTCATGAGAAATGTCCGTCATTCCGTGAGCGAGGAGTTTGTGGCCAGATGCGCTATTTGCGCTCCTGCAAACTTCTTCGCGATGTTCAGGATGACACGGCGTCCGGAAGTGGGGTGACGATGAAAATATCTTACCGCTTTATCGTGGCTGGACGTGTGCAAGGCGTGTATTTTCGCCAGTCGGCGGCGGAGTGTGCGCGGCAGATCGGGGCCACGGGCTGGGTGCGCAACCGGCCCGATGGCAGGGTCGAGGGTGTCGCCAGCGGTTGCGTCGAGGCGCTTGATCAGTTCAGGAGCTGGCTGGCTTGCGGCCCATCGGCGGCGCGTGTGGATGACGTGCTGTGGATCGCATGTGCCGAGATGCCGGATACCGGATTCGAGATCAGGCGCTGAGCGCGCAATTTTGCCAGCGCGCGCCCAACCGCTGGTTACTGCCG
>JBOICL010000389.1:0-5214 GCA_050740055.1 Stenotrophobium sp. | reverse complement strand
GCAGGGACATGAACTGCTCCTGCAGCATCGGCACGATCAGTAGCAGGAATAGCAGCAGGCCGCATAGCAGCACGACGAAAACGACGCAGACGCCGAGTGTGCGCGACAGCCGCAGGCGCTGCAGCCGGTCCACGATGGGATCGCCCAAATAGGCCAGGCCCGCGCCGATCACGAACGGCGTGAGGATCGGTGACAGCATCCACAGCAGCACCAGCACGGCGCCCGCTGTTGCAAACCACGGCCAGTTCTGTCTGAAATTCATGCGCGGAGGCCAATATTCCCGTCACCCGCTCTGCCTGTTCAAGCGGGAGATGTTGTTATGAATTAGTAGCTATAATTAAATATATTAAGCAATATAAAACTACAATCCGCCGGCAAACAGGAGAAGCGGGTGATAGCCAATCGGCGGCAGCGCGCCCCAAGCCGTTCAGTTCGTCATCGCGAAATTCAGTGCCCCCGTGCTGCCGCTCAGCGGCTTCAGCACATTGCCCACGCCGACGGCGCCGAGCAGCCGCTGCGCGCCGCCTTCCGCGCGCAGGCTCAGACTCAGCGTGGTTCCGGCGATTTCGTTCACGGCCAGATTCTTCACGCCCGGCTGGCTGCTCAGGTAGGTGATCAGCCGTGCGTACTGCCGCGGCGTGGTCACGCCGCTGAGGCTGAGCACCACTGTGTCCACGGCCGCCGCGGCGATGCCCCAGACCGGCAAGCCCAGGCTGCGCACTGCGCTGTCGAGGCCGCGCTGATCAAACGAGGCCAGCAGTTGCAACTGGCCCTTGTCGTCCGGCTGATAGCTGTACTGCTGCACCAGCGACGTGGCCTGCGCCAACAGCGGTGCGGCGCGGCCGCTGGCGGCGGACGGGTCACCGCTGACGCGGCCGATCACGATCACGAGCGCATCGCGCAGCGCCTGGTTGCGCGCGCCGTCGCTCTGGTCCGCGACCGCAACACTGGCGGAATAGTCTGCGGCGGTCTGCGCATGCGCCGAATTTACGCAGAGGCAGAATGCCAGCGCCAGCAGGCAGCCACGAAAGATTTCAGGGAGTTTTATACGCATGCGCGAATTATCAGGCGCAGACACGTAAAATGACAGCCGCATCCACACGTCCTGCGCTTGATACCTGGCGCTCGTCTCGGAATCTCGGAAAATGACCAAAAAAACACCCCTGACCTACGCCGATGCCGGCGTGGACATCGACGCCGGCGACGCGCTGGTGGACGACATCAAGAAGATCGTGAAATCCACGCGGCGTCCGGAGGTGCTGGCCGGCGTCGGCGGCTTCGGCGCGCTGGTGAACCTGCCGAAGAAGTACAAGAAGCCAGTGCTCGTTTCCGGCACCGACGGCGTCGGCACCAAGCTGCGCCTGGGCATCGATACCGGCCGCGTCGAGGGCCTGGGCATCGACCTCGTCGCGATGTGCGTCAACGACGTGCTGGTGAATGGCGCGGAGCCGCTGTTCTTCCTCGACTACTACGCCACCGGCAAGCTTGACAAGCGCGTCGCCGCGCAGGTCATCAAGGGCATCGCCCAGGGATGCAAGCAGGCCGGCTGCGCGCTGGTTGGCGGCGAGACCGCCGAGATGCCGGGCATGTATTCCGAAGGCGACTTTGATCTCGCCGGTTTCTGCGTCGCCGTGGCCGAGCAGAGCAAGCTCATCGACGGCAGCAGGATCAGGCCGGGTGATGTGATGATTGCGCTGCCGTCCTCCGGTCCGCATTCCAACGGCTACTCGCTGATCCGCAAGATCATCACCCGGCGCGGACATACGCCTAACCAAGCTTTTGCGCGCGGAACCCTGGCGGATGCTCTGATGGCGCCGACACACATTTACGTCAAGCCGGTACTCAAGCTGATCGATAGCGGCATCAGCGTGCGCGGCATGGCGCACATTACCGGCGGCGGCATCACCGGCAACCTGCCGCGCTGCTTTCCGAGAGGCTGCGCCGCCGTGGTTGACACGCAAAGCTGGAAACGCCCGGCGATCTTCGACTGGCTGCAGGTGGAAGGCGCGGTCGAGCAGGACGAGATGTGGCGCGTGTTCAACTGCGGCGTCGGCTTCGTCATTGTTGTGCCGCGCGCGCAGGCCGACAAAACGCTCGCCCATCTACGGCAATCGAAACTTAAACCCTGGATGCTGGGCGAAATCGTCAAGGGCAAACAGGATGTGCGCTACGCGTGATGTCTCCGCGATGACGAAAAACATCGTCGTCCTGATTTCCGGCCGCGGGCGCAATCTCCAGGCGCTGATTGATGTCTGGCGCGCCGGAAAAATTCCGGGACGCATCGCCGCGGTCATTTCCAATCGCGCGGATGTGGAAGGCCTGGACCGCGCACGTGCCGCCGGCATTGCGGCGGAAGTGATCCCGCATGCGGATTACGCCGCACGCGCGGAGTTCGACGCGGCGCTGTCCGCCGCGATCGACCGTCATCAGCCTGATGTCGTGGTGATGGCGGGATTCATGCGCGTGGTCGGTGCGGAATTCATCCGCCGCTATCGCGGTCGCATGCTCAATATCCATCCCTCGCTGCTGCCGAAATATCCCGGGCTCAGAATCCATCAGCGCGTACTGGACGCCGGAGACGCCGAACACGGCGCGACGGTGCACTTCGTAACCGAGGAACTCGACGGCGGCCCGCGGGTCATTCAGGGTCGGTTAAGCGTGCGCCGCCAGGATACGGCGGAGACGCTGGCCGGCCGCGTGCTGCGCGAGATCGAGCTGCGCATCTACCCACAGACCGTCGCCTGGCTGACGGCGGGCGTACTCACACTCGATGGCGATGCGGTAATGTTCAAGGGACGGCGGCTGACGGCACCGCTGGGCATGGATGAATTGGAGGAAGTATTTCGATGATGCGCAAGCTGATCCTGCTGACCTTGCTGGTGACCGGCGTGGCGACCGCTGCGGACACACCGATAGATATTGGCGCGCCAGTTTCAACGCCGCCTCCTGCCTCCACGGCCGTGCAGCCATCTGCGTCAGCGCCGGCTCAAACACCAGGGCCATTGCCACCTTCCGCTTCTTCGCCCGCCGCTGTAACGGCAGATGCAACTGCTGCAACTGCCGAGGCCATCGCCCTGCTCAAGACTGGCGACATGAGTTTTAGTGTTGATTGGAATTCGATCCCCTTGGGTGACGCCACCATCACGCTGTCGTCCGTCGATGGAAAAGGCTGTTATCGCTATGAATCGGTGACCAATCCTGTAGGGCCAGTGCGCTGGATTTACGGTTCGCCGCATGAGCTGAGCCTGTTCTGCATCAAGGACGGCGTGATCCAGCCCAGTCACTATGAATACGACATCAGACAGCGGCCCAAAGATAGTTTCACGCTGGATTTCGACTGGAAAAACAAGCGCGTCAAAACCATCAAGGGTGGCAACGTCACCCTGCGCGACCTGCCGGACATAGCCTATGACCGCTTCGGCTTGCAGCAGGCGATAAGGCTATGGGTGATCCAGCACGCAAACGATCCAAAGCCGCCGCCGCCCGCCGAGTTCATCACGGTGGATGACAAGGACATCAACCACTACAAGTTCGCCATTCTGGGCCGCGAAAAAGTGGTGACGCCGGTGGGCAGCTTCGACGCGATCCGTGTCGATCGCGTGGACAGCGAGACGCGCAGCACGCGCAGCTGGGTGGCGCCGGCGCGCGACTACCAGGTGATCAAGGTCGAGTCGGTCAACCGCGGTAACGTCGAACTGGGCATGCTGCTCAACAAGTAAGCCGCGGCTGAGGTATTTCCCACAGGCGCTGCTCCTGCCGCCGGTGCTATCGTCGGCGCGGTCTACCCGCCTCGGAGCTGCTCATGCGACACCTGTTCAAATTCATGCTCCCTGCCGTGCTCCTGCTGCTGGCCGCGAAATCCACGGAGGCTGCGGAGGCCGCCGTTGCGACGGCCGCGGATCACGCCGCCTTGAAACAGGAACTGGTGGCCCGCTACGGCGAGGTGCAGCGTGCAAGGGTCGAGCAGGGCGTCCGCCAAGTTGCAGAGTTCTGGCGCGCGGATGATGGCGATGCGCTTGCCTTCGACGATTTTGTGCGAGGTAATTTTGCCGGAGACGCGGCAACGCTGGACGCAATGTTCAACCGTTACCAATCCAATCTCGAACAGTTGGACGGCCACCTGCACGAAATCAATCGCGTGTTCCGCGAACCGGTCGATCTCGATGAAGGGCCGCTGATGCCTTATGACAACATGTTTGCGGGCTACGACCCCGGCGCACACGTGTCGGATGATTTCTTCCAGAACAAGCTCGCCTTCGTCGTGCTGCTCAATTTCCCGCTGACCACGCTACAGCAGCGCCTCACCGAAGGTTCGCACTGGACGCGGCGTCAATGGGCCGAGACACGGCTGGCGGAGCGTTTCTCCAAGCGCATACCGGCTGCGGTCAATCAGGCCATCGCGCAGGCGGGTGCCGACTCCGAACGCTATATCGACGAGTACAACATCTGGATGTATCACCTGCTCGACGCGCAAAACCAGCGCCTGTTTCCGCCCAAGCTGCGGCTGCTGTCGCACTGGAATCTGCGCGACGAGATCAAGGCGGACTACAGCGACGGTGCGGCTGGGCTGCCTAAGCAACGCATGATCGCGCAGGTGATGGAACGCATCGTCACCCAGCAGATTCCGGCGATCGCGGTCAACAATCCCGCGGTGGACTGGAATCCGTACACCAATGCCGTGCAGCCTGCGGCGCTGATGGATGCCGACGGCGTGAAGCCCGCGGTCGATCCGCAAAACACACCGGAGCCGGACACCCGCTACGCGATGCTGCTGGAAGATTTCCAGGCGATGCGTAAGGCCGATCCCTATTCGCCGACCGCACCGACCTACATCCAGCGCGATTTCGACGAAGGCATGCAGATTCCCGAAGCGCGCGTGCAGGCGATGCTGGAGCAGGTGCTGTCGTCGCCGTATGTGGTGCAGACCGGGCAACTGATCGAGCGACGGCTGGGCCGGCCGCTGGAGCCCTTCGACATCTGGTACAACGGTTTCCGTCCGCGCGGGCAGTACACCGAGTCGCAGCTCGACGCTATCGTCGCGAAGAAATATCCGGACGCGGGCGCGTACAAGAAAGACATTCCGCAGCTGCTGGAAAAACTCGGCTTCAGCGCCGAAAAGGCGCAGTACCTCGCCGGCAACATCATGGTCGATCCGGCGCGCGGCTCCGGCCATGCGATGGGGGCAGAGATGCGTTCAGCGCACGCTCACCTGCG
>JBOICL010000388.1:0-2841 GCA_050740055.1 Stenotrophobium sp. | reverse complement strand
CCGGCGATCTTGCAGCCTTCCTGCGCCACGTAATCCTCGATCACGACCTGTATGCCGAGCATCGAGTGGTACAGCGCAGCACTGATGAACAGCACGAGCGCGATGGCAACCGAGGGTGCATGCACCCAGTGGCGCGTCATGTCGAAATCGGCGCCGGTGAATTTGGCCACCGAGAACACGAACCACAGCGCCAGTGGCACCAGGGCAACGGCGGAAATCCGCTGCATCCAGAAGTGATGGGTACCTTCTTTGGCGGAACCGAGGCCGCGTGCGCGGCCCAGAGGAGAACGCATGTCCATGGGCAACTCCTTTAGTGCGCGCAGCAGGCCACGGCCCAGACCGCGGCCGTGAGCAGGACGGAAACCACGACGGCGGCATAGCCGGTCTTGTAGGCCGTGGGGATAGTGAACCCGCGTCCGAGATCCCAGTTCAGATGGCGGATGCCGTTGCACAGGTGGAACAGCAGCGCCCAGGTCCAGCAGAACAGCAGCACCTGCCCGTACCAGGCCTTGAGCTGATGCGCGTAAACCGCATAGCAGTCCGCGCCGCTGGCCAAGGCGATCAGCCAGCCCGCCAGCAACAGCGTGCCGATCGACAGACCAATACCGGTAAGGCGGTGCGCGAAGGACAGCACGGAGGTCAACTGGAAGCGGTAATACGGCCCCAGCATGAAGGGTGACAGCGGCCTGGGGTCAGGCGTTTTGGTACTCATTCCGGCTCCCTATATGTTGTGTTGTCGGGATGAAGGCTAGAAATCGATGCAGCGTCCGTTTTTTTCCCAATCGCCGTAGCGCGTGGGGTCTGGGCCGTCCTTGCGCCCGCCGATCTCGCGCGGCGGCTTGGCCTGCGTCTGCGGCACCACCGGTTCAGTCTGCCTCAGCAGTTCGGCCAGCGGCACGGCTTTCTCTGCCACGGCGGGCAGCCTGTGCTGGCGAACGATGGGATCGGCAGGAACGGACACTTGGGGATCAGGTCTGCGGGGTTCGATGACGCCGCGTAGTGTGACAAAATTCACCTCCCGCTGGCAATGAATCCCATGCAAAAAACCGCCATCCCTCCACTTGGCCAACTGGCCTATCTGCATGTTTCCGGAGCGGATGCCGAGGCTTTTTTGCAGGGCCAGCTCTCCAGCGACATCCGCCTGCTGACGGCCGAACGCGCGCAGATTTCGTCCTTTAACAGCCCCAAGGGCCGCATGCTTGCGGTGCTGCACCTGTTCCGGCACGGCGATGGCGTCGTGATGGAGCTGGAGCGCAGCCTGCTCGAACCGGTGCTCAAACGCCTGCGCATGTTCGTGCTGCGCTCGAAGGTCATGATCGAGAACATCAGCGACACGCTGCCGGCGCTGGGGATTGCGGGTGAAGCGGCGGCCGATACGCTGCGCTCGCTTGGCCTATCCGCTCCTGAAAAAGCACTGGATTCCCGCTTATGCGGGAATGACGGTGGCGTGGTCATCCGTCGTTTTGGCGAAACGCCGCGCTATTCCGTGCACGCGGCCGCCAGCACGCTCGCGGCCTTGCAGGCGCAATTGCTCCGGTGTGCAGAACCGGCGGACACCAATGCCTGGCGGCGGCTCGACATCCTCGCCGGTGTGCCGGCGGTGCATCCGCAGACCGTCGATCATTTCGTGGCGCAGATGGCCAACCTCGACCTGCTCGGCGGCATCAGCTTCGACAAGGGCTGCTACACCGGCCAGGAGATCGTTGCACGGCTGCACTACCTCGGCCAGCTCAAGCGCCGCATGGTGGTCTGCCGCAGCGCGGCGCGCGACATCCCGCCCGGCACGGCGGTGCATGACGCGGGCGTAGCGCAGGCGGTTGGCGAAGTGGTGCAGTCGGCGGCGGAAGGCGAAGGCAGCGTCTTGAGCGTCGTGCTGCAACTCGGCCACGCAAGCTCCACGCAACTGTGTCTGGGCGATACGCAGAACAGCCCGCTGACAAAACCGGTAGGCGTTCCGGCCGACTGAAGCGTCACCCGCTCTTGGGTCAAGGCAGCCCACATATGTTATTATATATTTACTATTTAATAGTATTATTACTATATTAAAACAATGCGACCGCTGCAAACGTAGAGAGCGGGTGCCTACACGGTGCTTTCCCGAAGGGCAATGGGCGCGGGAGGCACCCGAGGCCCGCGACTGCGCAAAGGTCGGCACCCCTCCGCCCGCTCCCGCACCCGTTTTGCTACGCAAAACACCGTGTCGCGGGCGGGTGACGGTCCGCTTGCGTAAATCTTTCTGAATCCTGCTGTTTGTCATTCTCGTATTGGCTATAGTCCACAGCCTTTCCAGAAATTCTATCCATCGATCATGCGTAACCGTTTCCTGCTCGCCTGCGCCGCCCTGCTGCTCAGCACTTCGGCCTGGTCCGCGAGTTTCAAGCCCGATCTCTCGCATCTCGACGAAATTCCGATGCACGCGCTGCCGCTGCAGGTGGTGGCGAAATCGGTCGCGGCGGCGCAGGCCAAGAACGAGCCGCTGCGGTTTGCGGTCAGCGTGCCCTTGACGCTGGGCTTCGCCGGCGGCGTCTGGCAGCAGGTGGACGCCAACACCTGGTCATGGCGCACGCGCATCTATTCGTCCAGCGCGGAGTCGCTGAATTTCCACTTCAGCCAGTTCCACATGCCAGCCGGCGGCTCACTGTGGATTTACGACGTAGCCGGACAGGTGGTGGCGGGCCCCTACACTTCCGCCAACGAACTCGGCGACGGTCAACTCTGGACCGCGATGGTGCCGGGTGAAACCGCTGTAATGGAAATCCGCGTGCCGGCCGCGGTCAGGGACAAGGTGCAACTGCAACTGGCCGAGGTCAATCACGGCTTCCGCAGTTTCAGCAGGGCCGG
>JBOICL010000387.1:0-4946 GCA_050740055.1 Stenotrophobium sp. | reverse complement strand
CCTTAATGGCAATCCACCGAAGCCGTCACGCGCCCATTGCTCCGCCGTGCGCTTGTCAGATTTGGATTTCCTGATCTCGAAGGCATCCGCGTAATCCGCAATGCCCTCGCCAGTTGGATGCTTTTCGGTCACTTCAACACGGTGCGCTCGCGTCGATGCACCTCGGATTTTGACGGTGGCGCACGGCATGGTCAGACCGATATGGCCATTCAAAATACCGCTTTGCAGGCGTTGAAGATCAGGCCGATCAGCACCAGCGACGACAGGGAGAAGATCGAAAAGCGCACCTCGATTTTGTTCCAGGTGGCTTGCACGAGGCTGTGCACCACGCGCATGCCGACATAAGCCCAGGCCAGTTCGAGGTTGATGCCGCCGCCCTGCTCAATCAGCGCCAGTGCCAGCGCGATGGCATAGAAAATCGTGGGCTGTTCCATCAGGTGGTTGTAGTTGTCGGCCTTCCAGCGGACATTGGCCGGCAGCGTGTTCATCTGTTCGCCGCGCGGCGCATTGGGGTCGAGCCTCATGCGAGCTTTCTGGATTGCGGGGATGCGGGTGACGTACATCCACGCCCACATAACCATGGACCAGGCGACGAGCGCGACAACGGGTGCGAGTATCGGGCTATGCATAACGGTCTCCAGATTAAGGGGCCGGCCTCTGTATTTTTGGATATGGCCAGACACCTCAGTTTAATGGAGATCACGCAACCCCGAGTACGGGGCAAACGGAATTCGGAATGCCGATAACACGGCCCGCGTTTGCTGGCTGGAGCAGAATCCGCGTACCCTGCGCGCGCTGCGCGTCGCCCCATTGGAATTGCAAATCATGCCCCGCCGATCCGAACAAATCCCAGAAGCCGATGACAGCGACGAGGGCCTCAGCAAAACCCAGATCAAGAATGCGATGCTGGCGTTGCAGGACCTGGGCGCAGCACTGCTGGAACTGCCCGACGACCAGCTCGATACGCTGGGGATGGATGACAGGCTGCGCGATGCCCTGCGCGAACTCCGACGCCTCACCAATCACGGCGCGCGCAAGCGGCAGTTACAGTACGTCGGCAAGCTGATGCGCGACGCCGATGTCGAACCGTTTCGCCGCGCGCTGGCAGCCAAGCAGGCGGGCGAAGCGCGCAACGTGCTGCTGCTGAAAGAAATCGAAGCCTGGCGCGAGCGACTGCTGGCCGGTGACGAAGGATGGGCCATGTGGATCAAGGCGTATCCCGCAGGCGATACGGCGCAGCTTCGCGCGCTGGTCAGCAACGCGCGCCGCGAAAAAGCCCAAGCGCTGGCCACGGCAGAGAAGAATCACACCGAGCCGCGCAATGGCCGCTTCTTTCGCGAGCTGTTCAAAAGCCTGCAAGCAGTAATGCTGGCTACGAATAAGTAGGCTGGGTTGAAAACCCAGCTTCTCATGCGCATGGGTAATGGTGAACGCTGGGTTTACGCGTTGCTTCAACCCAGCCTACAGCGCGCGACACCCGCTCTCTCGATTCTGGATATTGTTGACGTGTATATTTATTGATTATTGTTTATTTGTATAAGCAATTATAAACAGAAGTTGATCTCGCTACTTGGAGAGCGGGTGAATGCTTTCCGAATCGGAAAACCAGAGCCTGATCCGTTGCTGATGTAAAGCTCAACGCGGCTCAATCACAACATCGCTGGACACTGAATTTGCGATGTAGCAGTCGTGATGCGACTGCTCGTGTAGTGCGAGAAGTTCTTCCGCCGCAGGCTGCTTGTCGCCGCTCCAGGTGATTTTCGGGCGCAGCGTCACCTTGACCATCGCCATGCGGCCCTGCGCGTTCTTGTCCATCACGCCGAGAGCTTCATCTTCATAACGTTCGACGACAAATCCCTTCTTCGCGGCGTGGAACAGGAAGAACAGCATGTGACATGACGAGAGCGCGGCGACGAACGCCTCCTCCGGGTCCACGGCATTTTCCGCTGACATCGGCAGCGGCACGGACTTGGGCGAACTGGACGCCGGCACCGTGACGCCGCCGTCGAAGCGCCACTCGTGCGCACGGGAGTAGCGGTTGTCCGTGTACTTTTCCGATTCACGCCGTTGCCAGATTACGGTGGCGATGTATTCATGCTGGCTGTACATTGTTCACTCCAGTTTGTTGGCATCGGACACGCTTTTCTTATCCCCTGCTCGCAGGACTCAATCTCCCCAGCCAGCCATACAGCGCCACGACCGTTGCAAGAAAGGCAAACCCGCCGACGAAAATGGAAGCATCGGCAAAGCTATCGCTCACCAGCGCCAGCGGTGTCGCCTGGCCTGAAAACACGACGATGGCGGCGAGCAGCACGCCGATCAGGCTTTCACCCACGATCAGGCCAGACGCGAGCAGCACGCCGAGTTGCTTGGCCGCTTCCGGATCGGTCTTGCGTTCCGCACGCCTGTCGTAACCCCAGCCGACGACGGCGCCGACGACAATCATGAGCGTGGTGGACATCGGCAGGTAGATGCCCAGGCCCACCGCTAGTGGAGGTAGACGCGGCCCCTTGCCAAGCGAGAGCAGTTCATCAACGGCGATGATGCCGGCGCCGATCGCGGCGCCGATGCCGATCAGCCCCCAATCGAGTTGCCCCTGGATCACGCCCTTGGCCAGCGCGGAGATCAGTGCGGCCTGCGGCGCAGGCAGGGCGCGCGCCGCATCCACGCCGGGAGCGCCGGCGAAACCGTAAGCGTGATTCAGTAGGTCGAGGATTGGCGGAATGATCGCCGCGCCGGCAACGACGCCGATGATCAGTGCCGCCTGCTGTTTCCACGGCGTGGCATCGACGAGCTGGCCGGTCTTGAGGTCTTGCAGGTTGTTGTTGGCAATGGTCGCTACCGCGAACACCACCGAGGTGGCGAACAGCGCGAAGGCCACCAGCGCCGGGCCGGCCGAGACGCCGAGCAGCGGCTTGACGCCCGCCACCAACAGCAGCGCGGCG
This sequence comes from Stenotrophobium sp., assembly GCA_050740055.1. GTDB lineage: Bacteria > Pseudomonadota > Gammaproteobacteria > Nevskiales > Nevskiaceae > Stenotrophobium. The sequence continues at coordinate 2,001 of JBOICL010000387.1, read as the reverse complement.
ACGATCACCACGAGGATGCCTACGCCCGACAGCGGACTGTTCGACGAGCCGATCAGGCCGGCCATGTAGCCGCACACAGCGGAGACGAAGAAACTCATCACCGCGATGAAGATCAGCCCGCCCACAACGAGGGCCACTGCCTGGCTGCCGATGCCGCCCGCAGCGGCGAAGTGCGCTAGCAGCCAGCCGATTGGCGCCAGACAGGCCAACGTGACGATGACCACGATGCCGATCGGGATATCGAGTTCGGTGCGCGGCAGGCTCGCAGCCTTGCCCGCGCGGCGCACGCGCGACGCGGCCATGGCCGAGCGCAAGCCGGTGATCACCGGCTTCGCCAGTTTCACCAGCGTCCAGATCGCCGCGATGCCGATGGTGCCCGCGCCGATGAAACGGACATCGTGACTCCAGGCCGCCTGCGCAATATCCGCCGCTGCGCCTGCGGCCGGATGCAGCATCGTCAGATAGGGCACTGCGCCGGCCCAAGCGATGAGCACGCCCACCAGCATAGCGATGCCGACCCACAGGCCGACCAGATGACCGACGCCGAACAGGGCGAGCGAGAGGCCAAGATCGAAACCCGTCGCGCCGCCGCCCGCGCCCACGCGGAAGAAGCGCGCCACATCGCCGGCGAAAATGCGCGTCGCCACGATCACGGCGAAGCCGGCGGACACCAGCGAACCCACCAGCACGGTCAGCAGGCCGGCCCTGCCCGCCTCGGCGGCGGACTGCGCTCCCGGTTCATCGGAACCGGCGCCGACTTTCAGCACTTCGGCGCAGGCCACGCCTTCCGGGTAAGGTAGGTCAGAATTCGTCACCAGCGCGCGCCGCAGCGGTATCGAATACATCACGCCGAGAATGCCGCCGAGCGCGCAGACGCCGAACGACGCCCAGTACGGAAAACCGGTCCACCAGCCGACCATGATCAGCCCCGGCAAAACGAAGATGATGGACGACAGCGTGCCCGCCGCCGAGGCGACGGTCTGCACGATGTTGTTCTCCTGGATGGTCACGCCCTTGAAGCCGCGCAGCACGGCCATGGAGATGACCGCCGCGGGAATCGAGGATGCGAAAGTCAGGCCGGCCTTGAGTCCGAAATAGACGTTGGCGGCAGTGAAGACGAGGGTGATCACCGCGCCCAGGATGATGCCGCGCAGGGTTAGTTCAGCATTTGCGGTCAGTTGAGGCGGCGTGCGGGTCGTCACTCGGTTCTCCTCATTTTCTAAACGGCTGAAAATCCGCGGTATCCTTGGGTTCAAGCCTCTGCCCGCCAGGTTCCGAAAATCTGACAAGCCTGTCTGACTTTACGGATTATGCCGTTTTTGCATTCATTACCGGGCAATGGCGCTAATCTGCCGACTCTATCCAGCGAGTGAAATCATGACCGTCACCAACCAGCAGTCCGGAACCAATATCCACGAAATCGCGGACGGAATTTATCGCATCAATACGCCGGTAGAGATTCCCGGCGGCCCCGGAGAATTTTCCTTCAACCAGTACCTGATCGTCGATGACGAGCCCATGATCTTTCACACCGGACCGCGCAAGATGTTTCCGCTGGTGCGCGAAGCGGTCGCGAGCGTGCTGCCGCTGGAGCGCCTGCGCTACATCGCTTTCTCGCATGTCGAAGCGGACGAGTGCGGCTCGCTGAACGAATGGCTCGCCGGCGCGCCACAGTCCTCGCCTCTGTGCGGGCAGATCGCGGCGATGGTCTCGGTCAATGATCTGGCTGATCGGCCTGCCCGCGCGCTGGGTGATGGACAACTGCTTTCGCTGGGCAAGCATTCGGTGCGGTGGTTCGACGCGCCCCATCTGCCCCATGGCTGGGAATGCGGCTACCTGATGGAAGAAACAACCCGCACCCTGCTCTGCGGCGATCTGTTCACGCAACCTGGCGCCGTGCATCCGCCCATCACAGAGTTGGACATCCTCGTGCCGAGCGAGGCGTTTCGCCGCGCCATGGATTACTTCGCGCACGCTGGCAATACGCGCGCTTTGCTGGAG
>JBOICL010000386.1:0-2234 GCA_050740055.1 Stenotrophobium sp. | reverse complement strand
TTGCTGCAGGGAGGTTAGGATGAGGCATGACCCTGACCGAACTGCGTTATCTGGTGAATCTCGACAAGGAGCGGCATTTTGGCCGCGCCGCCGAACGCTCCTTCGTCTCGCAGCCGACGCTCTCGGTCGCGGTCAAGAAGCTCGAAGACGAACTCGGCGTGATGCTGTTCGAGCGCAATCGCGGCGAGGCACGGCCGACGCCGGTGGGCCAGCGCATCATCGTCCAGGCCAAGCGTGTGCTGGCGGAAACGCGACTGGTGGAAGACCTCGCGCGCGAAGGCCGCGACGAACTGATCGGCCCCTTGCGCCTCGGCGCGATCTACACCGTCGGCCCCTACCTGCTGCCCAGCCTCGTGCCGCTGATGCGCAAGCAGGCGCCGCGGATGCCGCTGGTGATAGAGGAAAACTTCACCGCAAAACTGCTGGAGCAGTTGCACGACAACGAGCTGGATGTCGCAATACTCGCGCTGCCGGTGGATCTCAACGGACTCAGCGGCTGGCCGCTCTACGACGAGGACTTCGTCGTGCTGCTGCCGCAGGAGCACCGCTGGGCCGGCGAGAAACAGATCGCCGCAAAGCGGCTCGCGGAGGAAACCCTGCTGCTGCTGGGCCCCGGCCACTGCTTCCGCGAGCAGGTCATCACCGCCTGCCCGAAATGCCTCGACGCCGAAGGCGACGGCCCGCGCCCGCAGACCGGCAGCAGCCTCGAAACCATCCGCCACATGGTCGTGAGCGGCCTGGGCATCACCGTCGTGCCGCGCGCCTCGGTGGACAACCGCCACGAGGAAAACAGTATGTTGGTATCGCTGCCGCTGGCCGCGCCCGCGCCTTCGCGCCGTATCGCGCTGGTCTGGCGCAAGACCTTTCCGCGCAGCAAGGCGATCCACGTGTTGCGCGATGCGATACTCGCCAGCGGCATGCGCGGCGTGGATTATCTGCAGAAGGCGGAACAAATTTCAAAGTGAATCAGTCATGCTGCTGAGAGCAGCGAAATTTTTAGGGAGGAGAAACATGTTCAAATTTTCAGGCAAGCGGCCCACCAACCTCGGTGTCCGCGACGGCAAGCTCGCCGCCTGTTCGCGCAAGCCCAACTGCGTGAGCAGCCAGGCCAGCGCAGGTGATTCGCACTACGTCGCACCGCTGAATCTTTCCGGCGAGGTGAAGCCGGCGATGCAAAAACTCCGGAAAATCCTCGAAGGCATGGAGCGCGTCAGGATCGTCGAATCACAACCGAATTATTTCTACGCGGAATTCAGCACCAAGCTGATGGGCTACGTGGACGACGTGGAGTTGTACTGCGACGGCAAGGTGATCCACGTGCGCTCGGCGTCGCGGCTCGGTTATTCCGACATGGGTGTGAACCGCAAGCGCGTGGAGGCTTTGCGGGCGGCTTTTGGCGGCTGAGCTTTTCTCTGGTACCGACAATAGCCCGCGTATTGTGCGCGCTGAACTCAACAAAAATTTCAACTCATGACAACGCTCACTCAGCGGCAGAAGTTCGTTCGCAGAACGTATTTAGCGTTTGCGCTACCGACGAGTTTTGCACTGGTAATCATTTGTGCAGGCTGCTTTGTTCGCATCTTCGACCTTCCTCTTAATACGCCACTGCGGAAAGAGAGCCTTTTAATACAAGTAGGTTTTTTTGCTTCGATGTTTGTTCCGTTACTTGTTGGCTTCAGTATTGGTGGGTGGATCTGGTCGCGCCTTGGAAAGCGGTACCTTGGAATCACGCGAGTAGACATGGAAGACTTTTTGCTTGGTGGCACCTATCGAATTGGCTCCTTTGACCGCGCAAACCGGCGTGCCATCAACAAGCTGTTTCCAGATCATCGCAATGACTAGCTGCAGCACCACCCGCTCTGCTTCTAATCAGTATATAGCTCGTTTTTAAAGATTAAATATATATTGTTATAGATGTTATTTTATAACAACATCCGCACCTCAATCTGATTGAGCGGGTGACCAGTCCACCAACAAAAACGGCCCGCATTGCGGGCCGTTTTCGGTTCACCCCATGAACCTCAGCGCTTGACGGCGGAAGCCGCCGAATGGCCTTTCAGTTCGATCTTCACCTTCTGGTGATCTTCCAGGCCTTCGTAATACTTGCGCAGGACGGCGAGCACTTCCGGGCGGCTGAAGTTGGCAGGCACTTCGTCGCCTTCGCTGAGCAGCTTGCGCAGTTTGGTGCCGGACAGCAGCAGGCGGTGCTCGGCGTCGTGCGGGCAGGTCTTGGC
>JBOICL010000385.1:0-1323 GCA_050740055.1 Stenotrophobium sp. | reverse complement strand
CCGAAGCCGCTGGCGTCGAGCACGAATTTCGGCGTGTGGACTTCGACCTTGCCGTCCTTGTCGCAGGAAGTGACCTTGGGCGTGGGGCCGGAAAAATCGGCAGCAGTGATCTCGACCTCGAAGCGCGCCTCGGCGCCCATGCGCTGCGCTTCGTCGATCAAAATCTGGTCGAAATCCGCGCGGATCACCTGGTAGGTGAAACCGTAGCCGGGCGAGGATTTCTGCGCGAAGTTGTACTCGACATAGCGGTCATGCCAGGCGAAGGCCGCGCCGTTCTTGTACTGGAAGCCGCCGGCCTGCACCGCCTCCAGCATGCCGGCCTCGTCGATCAGCACCAGGCTCTGCGCCAGCAGGGATTCACCGATGGAGAAGCGCGGAAATTTCTGCTTCTCCAGCACCAGCACCTTGTAGCCGCGCTGCACCAGTAAGGCTGCCGCGACAGCGCCGGCGGGGCCGGCGCCGATGATGAGAATGTCAGTCATGGGTTGTTTGTTCTTTGTTGGGATTTGTTAAGTCTGCCGGAAGCGCAAGAATTTGGGCAATCACGACAGCGAGTGAGATACCGAGCAACAGGGTCAGTCCGAAACTGTGGATGAAGGGCGTGCTGGAAAACGCCAGCAGGCCGAAGGACAGCAGGGTCGTCGCCGCGCATACGATCACCGCGATCAACGAGGACAGCGGCGTGCTGCGGCCCTCACGCAGGAAGATCGCGTAATCGATGCCGAGACCCAGCACCAGCAGCAGGGCGAAGGTGCTGAATAGATTAGCGGCCTCGCCGAGCCAGCCAAACAGCCCTAGCGTGCCCAGGCAGGCCAGCGCCGGACTCGCCACCACGCGCAGGGCGTTCCTCACGCCGTAGCGCAGCGAGAACAGCAGCAGCACGCCCAGATGTCCGAACACCACGATCCAAGCGGTGATGCGCTGGTAGCGCGCCAGCAGTGCGGAAATATCGCCGACCTTGTCCACGAAGCGCACACCATCCTGCGGCGCGGCCAGCGCGCGCAGGGCGGTGAGGTCGCGGATGCCGCCGAGCGTCACCACCGCGCCATAGCCGCCGGGCAGCGCGCCCAGCCACAGGTGGCGGTAGGAGGCCGACGCTGCGCCTGCTAACCATTTTTTGGGCGTCAGCCGCGCGCGGGTCTGTGCCGCACAGTCTTGCAATCGCGTGGAGATCGCGCCGCGGTCAAAGCCCATCTGCGCGAGGATGCGTGCCAGCGGGCCATCAGCCGGGCAGATCTCCCGTTCCACCAGTGACGCGTTTTCATCCTGCGTTTTCAACGACGGCAACGCGCGCGTGAGCGCAGCGTATGAAGAAATCGCGCC
>JBOICL010000384.1:0-2374 GCA_050740055.1 Stenotrophobium sp. | reverse complement strand
TCCTGTCCGTGCTCATGATCTGGTTCAGCGCACGCCGGCTGTGGGGGGATGAGGTTGCCCGCTACGCGGCGATGACCACGGTCAGCATGGTGTGGATGCAGGGCGTCAGCCACGTCGTCACCGTGGACATGAGCGTGAGCTTTTTCCTCACCGTCGCTCTGTGCGGTTTTTTGCTGGCGCAGGATGACACCACGCCGGAGGCCGAACGCCGGCCGTGGATGCTGCTGGTATGGGCGGCGATGGCGGCGGCGACCCTGAGCAAGGGCCTGATCGGCATTGTCATCCCCGGTGCCGCGCTGGTGTTCTACAGCCTCTGCTACCGCGACTGGAAACCCTGGGCGCGCATGCAGTGGGTCTGGGGCCCGGTGCTGCTGCTGGCGCTGGCGGCGCCGTGGTTTGTTCTTGCCTCGATGCACAATCCAGAGTTCGCGCGGTTCTTTTTCATCCACGAACATTTCGAGCGCTTCGCCACCGCCGAGGCGCACCGCCCCGGGGGCTGGTATTACTTCGTGCCTATTCTGGTGGGTGGCATGATTCCGTGGATCACCACGCTGCCTTCGCTGACGCGCTACGCCGTGGCCGCCGAAACGCGGACACGCTTCCAGCCCAACCGCCTGTTGCTGGTCTGGTGCGCGTTCATCTTCCTGTTTTTCAGCGCGTCAAGTTCCAAGTTGCCGGGCTATATCCTGCCGATGTTCCCCGCGCTCGGACTGCTGCTGGGCCGCATGCTGGTGATCAAGCCGGAAGGCTATCTGCGCCGTCATGGCTGGATCATCGCTGCGCTGTTCGTGGCGGGCGCGATCTACGCGCCGTTCTTCGGCCATACCGGCAACGACCGCACGCCGGCCGCATACAACCATGCGGCTTCGCACTGGATCATCGCCGCGGCGCTGGCGATGGTGGTGTTCGCGATACTCGCCGCGCGCGCGGCATCACGGTCGCGCAAGCAGGCCTCGGTGATGTGCCTGAGCCTGGCCGGCGTGGCGTTCTGCAGCATCGTCATGCTCGGCTACCAGGTCTATTCGCCGCTGGTGTCGGCGAAAAATACCGCCGCCGCGATGCAGCCTTACCTGAAGGCGGACACGCAGATTTTCTCGATACACCATTACGAGCAGGGCCTGCCGTTCTATCTCGGACGCACCGTGACGCTGGTGGCCTACACGGATGAATTCGATCTCGGCGAAAAAGTCGAGCCTGAGCGCTGGATTCCCACCGTGGACGCATTTGTGCCACGCTGGCGTGCCGCGCCTTCGGCGCTGGGCATCACCGATCCGGGTTTCTATGCGGAACTGCAAAAAACGGGACTGCCGATGACCATCATTTTTCAGGATCCACGCCGCGTGGTATTCAAGAAACCATGAAGCCCCTGATCTTCGCCTTGATCGTCTTCGGTGTGATGCTCAACGCCGCCGCGCAGCTGCTGCTCAAGGCCGGCACGCGCGCCATCGGGCAGTTCGATTTCAGCACCGCCAACATCTGGCCGGTGGGCTGGTCGCTGGCGACCAATCCCTATATTTTCGGCGGGCTCAGCTGCTACGTGATCAGTGTCGTAGTGTGGATCCTGGCGCTGTCGCGCGTGGAGGTGAGCATCGCCTACCCGATGCTGTCGCTCGGTTACGTGGTCAACGCCTTCTTCGCTTGGTGGCTGTTCGGCGAGGCGCTCACGGCGATGCGGCTGGCCGGCATGGGTGTCATCATCGTGGGAGTCTATATGGTGGCCAGGAGCTGACATGAGCTTTTTGCCCTTCACCCGTCCGTCCATCGACGAAGCGACCATCGCCGCCGTCGGCGATGTATTGCGCTCCGGCTGGATCACCAGCGGTCCCAAGGTCAAGGAATTCGAGGCCGCCCTGTCGGACCGTTACGGTGGCCGGCCGGTGCGCGTGCTCAACTCCGCCACCGCCGCGCTGGAATTGGCGCTGCGCCTGTGCCGCATCGGCCCGCGCGACGAGGTCATCACCACGCCGCTGTCCTGGGTCGCCACCGCCAATGTGATTCTCACGGTCGGCGCCAAACCGGTATTCGCCGACGTCGATCCGGTTACGCGCAACATCGATCTCGACGCGGTGGAAGCCGCGATCACGCCGCGCACCAAGGCGATCATCCCGGTCGATCTCTGCGGCCTGCCGGTGGACCGCGAACGCCTCTACGACATTGCCCGCCGCCACAAGCTGCGCGTGATTGAGGACGCCGCGCAATCCATTGGCGCTAACTGGAAGGGCCGCGAGATCGGCGTGGACGGTGACCTGGTTTCCTTTAGCTTCCATGCCAACAAGAACATCACCACCGGCGAAGGCGGCTGCCTGGTGATGAACACGGAAGAGGAAGCGAAGCTGTTCGAGAAGCTGCGCCTGCAGGGCGTCACGCGCTTCGC
>JBOICL010000383.1:0-5103 GCA_050740055.1 Stenotrophobium sp. | reverse complement strand
GGTTTACAGCCGCCCGCGCGCAATATCCTGCGTCTGTTCGGAGACGGCCTTGCTCTTACGCAACTGGCGTGTGCGCCAGCTCACCCGCACACCCACCTGCGGCCGCGTGTCGGAACCCAGCGTCACCTCCGCCGTGTCGCCCGGCTCAAGCGCCAGCGGTTTGAGCAGCGGCAGGTAGATCTGCTCCCAGTGCGTCGCCGGCGCGTAAGGCGAGGTGCTGATGACGATGCCCGGCAGCAGATCGCATTCCCACCACAGCGCCCAGCCGTAAACATGGGTGGCTCCGGCGAGGTCTTTCGCCGTCCACCGCACCGTGCAACTGCGCTTGCTGTCCGGCACCGGCGCATCCGGCCGGAAATCCAGATCGTCCCAGCAACGCGCGAGGTTCGCGCCGCCTAAATCGTTGGGACTGATCAACTTAACGAACATGTTGTTGAGCGAGATGTTGCGCGCGGTGGAGAGGTCCACGCCGTAGCCGACTTGCGGCCAGATGTCGATTTCCTCCTGCACGCGAGGATGCAGCACCGGCGCGACAAACTGGCGCAGGCGGCCGGGAATGATGAGGCCGTTTTTGTTGAGGAAGCGCCGCGAATCCACCAGCGTTTCCAGCAGGTTTTCCTCGAGCGCGTAGTTGCCCAGGGTTTCCGAAATAACCACATCCGCTTTCGGCGGCTTGGCGATTTCGGCGGAATGCGCCTTGATGAAGGTCAGGTCCGTGATTTTGTTTTTGCGCGCAAGGTCCACGGCCAGATCCAGCGTATCGGTGTATTCGATCAGCGTGCAGTGCTTCGCGCCCAGTTGCCGCGCCATGAAGCTGAGGAAGCCGGTGCCCGCGCCGATGTCCACCACCGTGGTTTTGCCCGGCGTGATCACTTTTTTCAGCGCGGCATGAAACGCCTCGTTGCGCAAATGGTCGCCCAGCAGCTTGCGGTGCAGTTCTATTTCGCTCATCCACCTTACAATACGCGATTCGCAATCACGCAGACACGCTCGATGCGCTTCACGCCTGCCGATATTTCAGCCGTCTTCGATAGCGGCGCCGTCGTGCGCGGCAGGCAATATTGGCAGCAGCATCGCGTGCGGCATTTCGTCCTGCACGAGGATGCCGCGGAGACGCGCATCGACGCCACGGTTGAGGGTTCGGAGGCCATGCCTTACGCCCTGACCGCCGCCGCGACGGAGGGCAGGGACGGCGTCGATTTCGAGAACGATTGCAGCTGTCCGCTGGGCGGCGACTGCAAGCACGTGGTGGCCGCCTTGCTGGAAGCCTGCAACCGCTGGCAGCGTGCGCCTACCCGCCGCGCACCCGCTGCAGCGGCCAACGCCAACGCCGCGTTGCCCCACGAGGTGCAGGAATGGCTAGCGCAGTTGACGGGTCGGCCGGAAGCGGAAAAACCCGCCGGAGGCGGCGAGAAAAAGCGGCTGCTTTACATCTTCGAGCCGGCACGCTGGCGGCCGGGCGTCATCAACATCCAGCTCCACAGCGTGCGCCTGCTCAAGGACGGCAGCTACAGTCCGCGCTCGCTGGAGAAATATCACAACGTGGATGGCGCCATGCGTCAGCCGCCGAAGTTCATCGGCGAGGACGACCAGGAACTGCTGCGCGCGCTGTATCCCTACCGCGGCAGCGGCGGCGAGTACGAGCTGCGCGGAGGCGACGGCGAGCATGTCCTGCAGCGCCTGCTGGCGAGCGAGCGCAGCCACTGGCAGAACGCCGATGGTGCGCCGCTGCGCCTGGGCGCGCCACGCACGGCCGAGCCGCACTGGCAGGCAGCTGAAGACGGCAGCCAGCGGCTGAGCCTGCACGTCACTCCCGCGGTCAGCGGCCTGCTGGCGCTGAGCCCACCCTGGTATGTGGATGCCGCCAGCGGCGAGTGCGGCCCGGTGCAGACCACGCTGGCGCCGCGTATGGCTGCCGCGCTGGTGAATGCTCCGGCGCTGCCCGCGCAACTGCTGCCGCAGGTGGCGGAACAACTGGCGCAGGCGCCGGCGGTGCAGCCCTTGCCTGCGCCGCCGCTGCGGCCGCTGCGCAAATTGAGCGACACCACGCCGCAGCCGCTATTGCAGTTTTACGGCCGCGAAAGTTTCGGCCACCTGCGCTACGGCCCGCATGCGCGCATGGGCGCGGCGCGGCTGTTTTTCAACTATCACGACCGGCGCGTCGCGGCGGCAGATTCGTTGGCGCTGATCACCGTCAGCGCCGGCAAAGAAATTTTGCAGATCGAGCGCAACCGCAAGGCGGAACTGCGCGGTCTGTCTCAGCTCGCCGAGTGCGGGCTGATGCCTGCCGCGCGGGTACTCCAGTCCTGGGAGATGAACGGCATCGGCCGCGACGATTACACGCTGTATGCGCCGGCGGACGAGACGGCCTGGGCGGTGTTCATGCTCGAGAGCCTGCCGGGGCTGATCGAAAAGGGCTGGAAGGCCGAGTACGAGGCCAACTTTCCGCACCGCTATGCCGAGGTCGAGGAATGGTTCGGCGATGTCAGCGAGGGCGCGGGCAACGACTGGTTCGGGCTGGAGCTGGGCATACAGGTCAGCGGCGAACGCATCAACCTGCTGCCGCTCTTGATCGACGCGCTGCAAAGCCAGCCGCAGATGTTCAGCCTGTCGCAACTGGCGCAGATCAATCCGGAGCAGCAGTTCGTCGCCGAACTGCCGGACGGCCGCCGCGTCGCGCTGCCGCTGACGCGCCTGCGGCCGATCCTGCAAACCCTGATCGAGCTGTACGACGGCGAACCGCTGGACGCCGACGGCCGCCTGCGCCTGTCGCGCGTGGACGCGCTGCGCCTGGCCGAACTAGACGCCGCCAATGCCGCCGCGCGCACGCGCTGGCTCGGAGCCGAGACCCTGATGGAACTCGGACGCCGGCTCAAGGATTTCAGCGGCATCGCGGCGGTGCCGCCGCCCGCGGGCCTGCGCGCGACGCTGCGGCCCTACCAGCTTGACGGCCTCGGCTGGCTGCAATTCCTGCGCGAATATGGCTTCGGCGGCATCCTCGCCGACGATATGGGCCTGGGCAAAACCGTGCAGACGCTCGCGCACATCCTGATCGAGAAGGAGGCGGGGCGGCTGGATCGCCCGGCGCTGGTGGTCGCGCACACCAGCCTGGTCGGCAACTGGCAGCGCGAGGCGCAGCAGTTCGCGCCGGACCTGCGCGTGCTGGCGCTGCACGGCATGCAGCGTCATCAGCATTTCCGAGCACTGGCCCAGTACGATCTCGTCGTCACCACCTATCCGCTGCTGTCGCGCGACACCGAGGTGCTGCTCAAGCAGGAATTTCACCTGCTGGTGCTGGACGAGGCGCAGAACATCAAGAACGCCAAGACCCAGGCCGCGCAGATGGTGCAGCAGCTCAAGGCGCGGCATCGCCTATGCCTCACCGGCACGCCGATGGAGAATCACCTCGGCGAACTGTGGTCGCAATTCCATTTTTTGCAGCCGGGACTGCTGGGCGACGAGCGCCAGTTCCGGCGGCTGTACCGCACACCGATCGAGAAGCAGGGCGACGCCGAACGGCGCGCGCACCTGGTGCGGCGCATCGCGCCCTTCATCCTGCGGCGCACGAAACAGCAGGTCTTGCAGGAACTGCCGCCCAAGACCGAGATCGTGCGCAGCGTGGCGCTGGCCGGCGAGCAGCGCGACCTCTATGAAACCCTGCGCCTGGCGATGCACGAAAAAGTGCGCCACGAGATCGCCAGCAAGGGCCTCGGCCGCAGCCACATCATCATCCTCGACGCGCTACTCAAGCTGCGCCAGACCTGCTGCGATCCGCGCCTGCTCAAGCTCGATTCCGCGCGCAAGGCGGCGGGCGTGTCGGCCAAGCTCGACCTGCTCATGGACCTGCTGCCGGAGATGTTGGAGGAAGGCCGCCGCGTGCTGCTGTTCTCGCAGTTCACCTCGATGCTCGCGCTGATCGAGGAGGCGCTGACAAAGCAGGGCATCACCTATCTCAAGCTCACCGGCGACACACAGAACCGCACGGAACTGGTCGATCGTTTCCAGAACGGCGCCGCGCCGCTGTTCCTCATAAGCCTCAAGGCCGGCGGCACCGGCCTCAACCTCACCGCCGCCGACACCGTGATCCACTATGACCCCTGGTGGAACCCGGCGGTGGAAAACCAGGCCACCGACCGCGCCCACCGCATCGGCCAGGACAAGCCGGTGTTCGTCTACAAGCTGATCGTGGAAGGCAGCGTGGAAGAAAAAATCATGGCCATGCAGCAGCGCAAGGCGGAACTCGCCGCCGGCATCCTCGATGATCGCGCGGGCGAGTCCGGCGCCGCCTTCGACGCGCAGGATTTGCAGGCGCTGTTCGAGCCGCTGGGCTAAATGCTTGCGCGTCTTGCGCCGCCCGCTCCCGTTGTTTAGGTCGGGGAGATTGTTATTAAATGATTACTTATTTATATTTTGATAAGCAATAAATAACAGAAAGAGCGCCCCCTTTTGCAGTAGCGGGTGACGCTTGGAGCCTTTGCCGGTATCGTCTTGCGCGAGATCAAACGTTGGTCGCTGCTTTGGTCGATGCGCTCTGTCGAATGGCGGTGTTATACGTCAGAACAATGTCTAGTTTGCGTTGGCGACCGAATGGGAGAGATCAAATGCCAGCTGAGGTTTGGGAGAACTGCAAATACGATGCCCTGTACTACCACGACATGGAAGCTGACACGGCTGTGCCTTGTCGCGTCCGCATAGGAGAAGGGCAGATCGAGGTCGCTTACGAGGACGAGGGCACGGTGCGGTACTTGGGCACGGAAGTAAGCCCAGGCCACTTTGTACTTAAATCCTCGGAAATTTCAGGCGAAGCCACACTGCATAGATTCCCGGGGGGGCAAACTTTTGGAAGGTTACTGGCATGAAGGTCAACAACGAGGCATGTGGCGCATTCAACTCGCCTAACACTCCAAGCGACGTCCCTGCCTTCGCTGCGCTACTGCAAGGCCGCAAACAATGAAAGTTGCAGACATTCAAAAGATTGGCGCTGAGGTTCTTAACCTTCTAAGCCAGTATTCCAACCCTCCAAGCAAGGAGTTGCTCCTTGACGCCATCCTGTTTGCATACCTGTCCGGGCGATACAGCGGCGTCAGTCGCCAGCACCACGTC
>JBOICL010000382.1:0-3822 GCA_050740055.1 Stenotrophobium sp. | reverse complement strand
AGTCCTCTGACCATGCGGCGCGCGCGGCATTGGAAGATCGGGAGCTGCGTCTGAAAGCGGCGCTGGACTGATCCGTCGGCGGCGCCCGCCCGCGACGCGGTGTTTTTGCGAAGCAAAACGGGTGCGGCGGGGTGCCGACCTTCGTTACGTCGCGTGCTTCGGGTGCCTTCCGGCTTCGCCCCGGCCAAGCCTCCAGCTTGGCGTTCGCCAGCATGGACTGCCACTGGCAGTCCATGAAACCCTGGCTCACCCCATTGCCCTTCGGGCATGCACCGTGTCGGCACCCGCTCTTGGCATTTGCTTCAACAGGTATGTTTTAAAATATTGTTATATATATAAATATATCAATATAATAAAACTAAATAGCAGAGACTGAAGCCAAGAGCGGGTGCGCCATTTCAGTGCATGAGCGGCTCAAAGCTGGCCATTGACGCCTGAAATTGTTGGCACGCCCGTTGCTCCTAACCCTGATGATTCATCCTCTCTGAACGGGAAACGGGATATGAGCAGCAAGCAGCGCATCGTCGTGGCTGGCAACGGCATGGTCGGGCACAAGTTTCTGGAGCTCGTTATCGCCAGCGGCGCCGACGCGGAACTCGCCGTGTTTTGCGAGGAGCCGCGCCCGGCCTACGACCGCGTACACCTGTCGGAATTCTTCGCAGGCAAGAGCGCGGCCGACCTGTCGCTGGTCGCCGAAGGTTTCTTCGAGGGCAACGGTATCGAGCTGCACCTCAATGACCAGGCGGTGAGCATCGACCGCGAGAAAAAAGTGGTGCGCTCGGCGCAGGGCCGCGAGCTTGCCTACGACAAGCTGGTGCTCGCCACCGGCTCCTATCCCTTCGTGCCGCCGCTGCCGGGCAAGGACCGGCCCGGCTGCTTCATCTACCGCACCATCGAGGACCTGGAGGCGATCAACGCCGCTGGCCGCGAAGGCAAGATTGGCGTCGTCGTCGGCGGCGGACTGCTGGGCCTGGAAGCGGCCAAGGCGCTCAAGGACCTGGACCTCGAAGTGCACGTGGTCGAATTCGCGCCGCGCCTGATGGCGGTGCAGGTGGACGACGGCGGCGGCCGCGTGCTGCGGCAGAAGATCGAGGAACTCGGTGTGCGCGTGCACACCGGCAAGAACACGCTGGAGATCGTAGACGGCGCAAGCTGCCGTCACAAGATGAAATTCGCCGATGGCAGCGAACTGGAAACCGATGTGATCCTGTTCTCCGCCGGCATCCGCCCGCGTGACGAACTGGCGCGCGGCAGCGGCATCGAGATCGGCGAACGCGGCGGCATCAAGGTCAACGACCGCTGCCAGACTTCCGATCCGGACATCTACGCCATCGGAGAATGCGCCTTGTGGGGCGGCAAGATTTTCGGCCTCGTCGCGCCCGGCTACCAGATGGCGATGACGGCAGCGGATCATGTGCTAGGCCGCGACGGCGAGGCCTTCACCGGCGCCGACATGAGCACCAAGCTCAAGCTGCTCGGTGTCGACGTGGCCAGCATTGGCGACGCCCACGCGGCGAGCGCCGGTGCGCGCACCTATGCCTTCTCCGACGAAGTGAAACAGATCTACAAGAAGCTGGTGGTTAGCAGTGATCACAAGATCCTGCTCGGCGCGGTGCTGGTCGGTGAGGCCGAGGAATACGGCACGCTGCTGCAGATGACGCTGAACCGCATGGAACTGCCGCCGCATCCCGAAGACCTGATCCTGCCGCAACGCGACAGCGGCGGCGAAAAAGGCGGCGGCATCGGCATGGCCGCGCTGCCGGCGGCGGCGCAAATCTGCTCCTGCAACAACGTCAGCAAGGGCGCGATCTGCGACGCCATCGAATCCGGCTGCGTTACGCTCGGTGATCTCAAAAAGAAGACCAAGGCGGCGACTTCCTGCGGCGGCTGCGGGCCGCTGGTCACGCAGATCCTCAAGCACGAACTCGCCAGCCGCGGCATGGCGGTGAACAACCATATCTGCGAGCACTTCGCGTTCACGCGCCAGGAGTTGTATCACCAGGTGCGCGCCGAGAAAATCCGCACATTCGACGAACTGATGGCGCGGCATGGCAAGGGTCGCGCCGACACGGAGTCTGCGGAGCAGGGGGTGCGGGAGGCGCGACCGGGCGGGGCTCCCGCACCCGTTGCAGCGCAAACACCGTCTCGCCCCGCCCTGGGCTGCGACATCTGCAAGCCTACTGTCGGCAGCATCCTCGCGTCCTGCTGGAACGAGCACGTGCTAACGCCGATGCACGCCAAGCTGCAGGACAGCAACGACTATTTCCTCGGCAACATCCAGAAGGACGGCACCTATTCCATCGTGCCGCGCGTGTCCGGCGGCGAGATTACGCCGGAGAAGTTGATCGTGATCGGCCAGGTGGCGCAGAAGTACGGCCTCTACACCAAGATCACCGGCGGGCAGCGCATCGACATGTTCGGCGCGCAGGTGCACCAGTTGCCGCCGATCTGGAAGGAGCTGATCGCGGCCGGCTTCGAGTCCGGCCATGCCTACGGCAAATCCATGCGCACGGTGAAGTCCTGCGTTGGCAGCAGCTGGTGCCGCTACGGCGTGCAGGACTCCGTCGGCCTCGCCATCGAGATCGAGAACCGCTACCGCGGCCTGCGTTCGCCGCACAAGATCAAGCTGGCGGTGTCCGGCTGCACCCGCGAATGCGCCGAGGCGCAGAGCAAGGATGTCGGCATCATCGCCACCGAGAGGGGCTGGAACCTCTACGTCTGCGGCAACGGCGGCATGAAGCCGCGCCACGCCGACCTGCTGGTGAGCGATCTCGACAAGGAAACACTGGTCAGATACATCGACCGCTTCCTGATGTTTTACGTGCGCACTGCCGACCGCCTGCAGCGCACCAGCGTGTGGCTGGAAAACCTGCAAGGCGGGCTCGACTACCTGCGCCAGGTGGTGTGTGAGGACAAGCTGGGCATCGCCGCCGAACTCGAAGCGGAGATGGCGAACGTCGTCGCCACTTACGAGTGCGAGTGGAAGAAAGCGATCAACGATCCGCAGACGCTCAAGCGCTTCCGCCACTTCGTCAACAGCGAGCAGCCCGACGACGGCGTGATGTTCGTGCCCGAACGCGGCCAGATTCGCCCGGCCAACAGCGTGGAGCGGCAGCAGCGGCGCGCGGCGCAGCTCGAAAAGGTGAGCGCATGAGCGCGCGACACGGTGTTTTGTGCGCAGCGCAAACGGGTGCGGGAGCGCGTTCAGTCATGCGTATGACTGCCATTGGGATTGACGTGAAGGTGAGCGCATGAGCACGGTCATGGAGAAAGGCGGCATCAGCGGCGGCCTGGACGTTTGCGCACTGGATGACATCCTGCCGGATATGGGCGTCTGCGCGCTGGTCGAAGGACGCCAGGTGGCGATCTTCCGCGCCGGCGAGACCGGCGAGGTCTACGCCATCGGCAACTATGATCCCAACAGCGGCGCGGCAGTGCTGTCGCGCGGCATCGTCGGCGATCTCGGCGGCCGTCTCGTGGTCGCCTCGCCAATCTACAAGCAGCATTTCGACCTCAAGACCGGCGAGTGCATCGAAGACCCGATCGCCTCGGTGCGCGTCTATTCCGCGCACGTCGAGGACGGCCGCGTATTCGTGGCCGCGCCGCCGATGGGCGTGCGCGGCAAGGCGGCGCAGAAAGCCCGGCTGGTGGTGGTCGGCAACGGCATGGCGGCGATGCGCGTGGTCGAGGAAATCCTGCGCATCGCGCCGGAGCTTTACGACATCACCGTGTTCGGCGCCGAGCCGCATGGCAACTACAACCGCATCCTGCTGTCGCCGGTGCTGGCGGGCGAGAAGCAGGTCGAGGAGATCATGCTCAACG
>JBOICL010000381.1:0-1922 GCA_050740055.1 Stenotrophobium sp. | reverse complement strand
GCCCGCGCCCGCTGATCTGGCTGACCGGCGCCGTTGCCGGCTGCGTTATCGTCACCCTGCTGGGCTGGCTGTCGCTGCGGCGTGTGCTAAGAACGCCACCGACGACAGTGCTGCAACAATCTTGAACCTGTGCCTCCGTTGCCGTGGAAATGCAGCCTGCGTAAACTCGGCGCCCGCACCGCAATGGGCGCGAATCTGTGACACAGAAAAAATGGACTCGGTCTGAGCTTGTTCTTGCGCTCGATCTGTATTGCAAAATCCCGTTTGGTCGTTTTCACCGCAGCAACGGCGATGTGATTCGCCTTGCGCAGATCATTGAGCGTACGCCAAGTGCAGTTGCGTTAAAGCTATCGAATTTTGCAAGACTCGACCCGACGCTTCAGGCCCGTGGTATTTCTGGGATGTCGCACGGGGCAAGGGCGATGAAGATATCTGGCGCGAGTTCTTCGGCTATTGGGAAGGTTTGGCGGTCCTCGCATCAGAGCTAAGGGCTAAGATTACCGGTCAAGACATCGAGTCAGCGGCAGGCATCGAGATGAATGATCTACCGTTGCCTGGGAAGGAAAGAGATGCTCTCGTCAGAGTGCGAATTGGCCAGAGCTTTTTCCGCAGAGCCGTACTTGCCGCGCACGATTTTCGATGCTGTATTACAGGTCTTGCTTCAGTGGAGCTATTGAACGCAAGTCATATAGTTCCGTGGTCGATGGATCCGGCTAACCGATTGAATCCGCAGAACGGTCTTTGCTTGAATGCGCTTCATGATCGCGCGTTTGATCGTCACCTAATAACAGTAGATACAAACCTGCAAATACTTGTATCAAGTGACCTCCGAGGACGTATCAAAGGATCAGCAGGAGAAGATTTTTTCCTTAAGTACGAAGGGCAAAAGATAGCGACGCCGAAACATTTTGCTCCTCTGAAAGAGTTGCTGGCCCACCACAACAAAATATTTCGCGGATAAGTGATGTCTGCTTACTTCTGTAACCATTGAATCTTGATTTCTACTTCAAGCGACTTGAATTCAGAGTCGCAGGTTACGAGTTCTGCCTTCCTTTGTTTCGCCAGCGCCGCAGCAAAAGCATCCGCGAGGCTCAATGAGACGCGCGATTTGAAATCCGCAGCAATATCGGAAAGCTCACGGCCTACCGGAACAAATTCCAACGGCAAGGAAGTCAGCGATTCCTGTACCTGCCTCCATGCTTCCGCACCCTGCTTGCGCAGCGTGATGTATTTGACTTCGGCGTAGTTCACTTCGGTCATCAGTAGCGCAGCACCTTTACGGCTCGCACGTTCGAGCAACTGCTGCACTTTATCGGCGCCCTCTTCGTCACGGAAATATGCCAGCAGGGCGAAACTATCAAGCACTGTTCCGGCCATTACGGCGCTCCTCCAACTGGCGCTCTTGTTTTTTATGCTCGGCCCAATCTTCCTTAAGAGAAGCGGTTCCGGGCTTTGCCTTGAGAATTCCTCGCAGGCGCTTGATGGACGTCGACGTTACCGGTTTGAGCAGGATGCCTTCATGGGTCGCAATCACTACAGCCCTGGTGCCATCTTCAATCGCGAATTCTTTTCGCAAGCGGCTGGGGATTACAATCTGACCCTTGGTGGTAAAGCTGACGGTCATTGATTGATCTGATAACTTCATAATATCTTACTAAATTAATTTGTAGGATATTTATATTTTAGTAGTAAATATTAAATTTTTCAAACGTGCGTGGCTCAACTCATGCCAGCGCGCGCTGACGTTGATTCAAACCGGATCGGGATCACACCGGCAAAGGGACTTTGAGTGCGCTTTGGCGCTAAAATCGCGCCCTCTTTCCCCCAGCCCACTCAGGGAGCATCCGCATGAAGAAGCCCGTTCGCGTCACCGTCACCGGTGCCGCAGGCCAGATTTCCTATTCGCTCATTTTCCGCATCGC
>JBOICL010000380.1:0-5484 GCA_050740055.1 Stenotrophobium sp. | reverse complement strand
TAGTGGCGCGATTCGTCGGCGGAGATGTGCGCGAGCACGCGCTGGATGCGCGGTTCGTAGGTGCCGCAGAGGCGGCCGGTGTTGGAGTGCGAAATCTGCGTGGCCTTCTCCTGCAGACTGGTGTAGGCCAGCAGCCGATACGGGTCGCGCTCCCAGACCGGCTCGAAACCGGCCTCGACGTACAGGTACTGCATGCGCTCCAGCGCGCCCATTTTGAAGATGCGCGCGTCGCGCACGTAGTCGCGCATGGCGCAGCCGTGGCGGTATTCCTCGGCCGTCCACAGGTTGTTCCACAGGTTCCAGGGGCTTTCGTTGCCGAGATAGACCGCGATCAGACGGTGGAAGTGCGGCAGACCTTCCTCGGTCAGCAGGTTCAGCGCCAGCGCCACGCGCGCGGTGTCGGGCAGGCCGCGCGCGGCTTCACGCATGCGCGCGGTTTCGGCGGGTTCTTCCGGCGCGGACTGCGCATCGGCGGACAGCAGGTCATTGGGGAACCACAGCCGGCGCTTGCTGACGTGCAGATCCATCTGCTCGCGCACCAGTGGTTCCAGCCCGATCATGACCTCGATCTGGCCGGGCGAGCCGAAGGGTTCTTGCTTGAGGACGGCGGACATCGAAGCTGCTCCCAAAATAATCTGGTTGACGCTGTTGTTATACGGACGTGCAGTGCGCGCAGATGCCGTCTTTCGCGGGCATTATACAGGAGCCGGACAGGCTTATATACAGTTGTATATATATCTGTATATGGAAGAAATTTTGATCGAAATCAGCGCCTAGACCTTGATCAGCGTCAGGAATTCCTGGCGGGTGCGGTGATCCTCGCGGAAATGGCCGATCATCATCGAAGTCACCATACTCGAATGCTGCTTTTCCACGCCGCGCATCATGGCGCAGAGATGTTTCGCTTCGATGACCACCGCCACGCCCTTGGCGTGGGTCACCTGCTGGATGGATTCGCCGATCTGCTTGGTCAGGGTTTCCTGGATTTGCAGGCGGCGCGCAAACATATCGACGATGCGCGGAATCTTCGACAGGCCCAGCACCTTGCCGTTGGGCAGGTAGGCGACATGGCACTTGCCGATGAAGGGCAGCAGGTGATGCTCGCACAGCGAGTAGAGTTCGATGTCGCGCACGATCACCATCTCGTCGTTGCTGGAATCGAAAACCGCGCCGTTGACGATTTCGTGCAGGTCCTGCTCGTAGCCCTGGGTCAGGAACTCCAGCGCCTTGGCGGCGCGGTGCGGTGTGCGCAGCAGACCTTCGCGGTCGGGGTTTTCGCCTATCGCCTCGATGATGGCTCTAAACTGTTGTTCCATGACGGGTCCGTTTCCTGAAAACGGCCGATTGTCCCACACTCGAGCAGCCTGCAAACATGCACAAGAAGCATCCGCCGGCCATCAAGGAAGTGCCGATCGACCTGATCCGGCCTGGCGCGCAGCAGGCGCGGCGCTACTTCAACGCCGAGGCGCTGACTGAGCTGGCCGAGTCGATCCGCGAATCCGGCGTGGTGCAGCCCATCGTGCTGCGCACGCAGGTCTGGGGTTACGAGCTGCTCGCAGGCGAACGCCGCTGGCGCGCGGCGCAGCAGGCGGGACTGCACGACATCCCCGCCGTGATCCGCGACGATCTCTCCGACACTGAAGCCTTTGTCGTCGGCCTGATCGAAAACCTGCAACGCGAATCGCTGTCGCCGATCGAGACCGCCGCCGGCCTCAAGCGCCTCGCCGAAGTGTTCGCGCTGACCCACGAGCAGGTCGGCGCGCGCATTGGCAAGTCGCGCGAATACGTCACCAACTACCTGCGCCTGGTCAACCTCGCGCCGCCGGTGCAGACCCTGGTCAACGAGGGCCATATCCTGCTCGGCCACGCCAAAGTGCTGGCCGGCCTGCCGCTGCACGAGCAGATGCGCTGGGCCGACGAGGCGATTCGCCACAAGCTCACCGTGCGCGCGCTGGAGAAAAAGCTCGCCGCCATGCGCGACGCCAAGATCGTGTTCCGTCCCGGCAGCGCCAAGCCCGGCGACTGGCAGGCGCTGGAGCGCGACCTCGCCGACCATCTCGGCTGCGCCGTCACAGTGCAGGCGGACAAGAGCGGCAAGGGCGAGCTGCGGGTGAAGTTCCACTCGCTCGACGAACTCGACGGCGTGCTCGAGCGCGTCGGCTACGTGGCGCGCTGAATCTTATCGACAGGCGTGGGGGACAAGCCTGTGCATAAACTCTGCGAGAACCCGCGCAAACGTGATGGCAGCGGAGCCGGTCAAGGGTGTGACGAAATTTTTACCGCCGCGTGAACGCGCCCGGAATCTTATCGACAGGCGGCGGGGATAAGCCTGTGGATAGCCCTTGGGATGCCGAATGCAAGTGCCTGTAATGCTGGAAAGGATTGCGGTGGTGACGATTTTTTTACCGCAGTGCGGAACTGGACTTTTCGACCCGCTCGCGACACGGTTTTTTGTGCAGCGAAACGGGTGCGGGAGCGGGCGGTGGGGTGCTGACCTTCGCGCTGGCCGCGGGCTTCGGCTGCCTCCCGCGCCCATTGCCCTTCGGGCAAGTCCCGTGTCGGCACCCGCTCCCGGTTAAAGTGTCAAGCAGATTGTGAATAATTATTGATTTATATTATAATTAGATGCTAATATATAACAGTGATGACGCGCTGAACACACCGAGCGGGTGAGCTTTGGAAACGCAGAAACTGCAATTCGATCTGTTTGCGGACGATCGCTACGAAGTGATCGAGCGCGTGAGCGCCAAGGCGCGCAATGTCCGCATCGAAATCCGCTCGCCGCACGAGGTGATGTTGGTGATTCCGCGCCGCGTGCCCAAATCCGCCGCGCGTGAATTTCTCGCCTCGCGCGAAGTCTGGGTCAGGCAAAAAATCGCCGAACTGCGGCAGCGCCACGGCAATACGCCGCTGGATCCGCAGCGCCTGCGCTGGGACGGCCGCGATGTGCTGCCGCTGCGCGGCGTGGACACGCCGGTGCGCCTCGTCGCCGCCAGCCTCAAGCGCATCGGCCTGCGGCTGGAGGCTGATGCGATCACGCTGTTCTGCCCCTCAGCGTTGCTGGGCGAGCGCGACAGGCTGGAACAGGTCCTGCGCCGGGAATTGCAGCACCAGGCGCGGCAGGATGCGCAGCGGCTGCTCGGCGAGGAATCCGCGCGGCTCGGCGTCCGCTTCGGCGAACCGCGCATCGCCGACCAGAAATCGCTGTGGGGCAGTTGCGCCGCCAACGGCAACATCAGCCTGAGCTGGCGTCTGGTGCTGGCGCCGCCTGCTGTGTTCCGCTACGTGGTGATCCACGAGCTGTGCCACATCCGCCACCACGATCACTCGGAGGCGTTCTGGTCGCTGGTGGCGCGGCAGATGCCGGAGTACGAAACGCATCGCCGCTGGCTCAAGGAGCGGGGTGCGCGGCTGCACCTGATCCTGTCGCAGAGTTATTGATTCGGCCCGATGAAGTTTGAAGTCCGTTCGCCCTGAGCTTGTCGAAGGGTGAAGGGGCTTCGACAGGCTCAGCCCGAACGGAGAGCAAAAACTTCACAGTGTCGGATCAATAAACGGGTGACGGAATCTGCCGCTCCTGCGCATCCCTGCGCCCGCGGCATTCGGGCGTCCTGCCCATAAAAAAGGCGGGCCGAAGCCCGCCTCGTCTACTACGGTCGAACGGTTTACGGCTTACTTGGCGCCTGCGCCCGCATCGACATCAACCTTGGCGCCCGCGGCATCCAGCTTAGCGTTGGCCGAGCCTTCGGCTTCCGTTTTCATCTTCTTGGCATGGTGCTTGGCCTTGTGGTGAGCGGCGGCGGCTTCTTCCTTGCCTTCTTCCTTTGCGGACTCGGCCTTTTCCTTGGTCGCTTTGACGGCCTTGCCGGCGGTTTCCTTGGTGCTGTCCACGGTCTTCTTGGCGGTGTCGGTGGTGGCGTTGACGGTGTCCTTCGCGGCGTCGGTCACGCCGGTGGTGTCAACCGTGGCGCCGAGGTCGGCACCGAGGCCGGCGGCGAACAGCGGCGCGGACAGGGCGAAAGCGGCGGCGGCAAACGGGATGGCGAACTTGTTCATGATTCATTCCTCTCTGAAAGTGAAACTGGGTGGGTGCAGCAAGCAGGGTGCATATTATGGAAGTTAACTGAACATTCCGTGAACGCGAAAGCACCGACTTCCATGTCATGGTTCAGGCGGATTTGCGCAGCCGCCCGGTCTTTTTCAGGTGCACCAGCAGCAGCGACACCGCTGCCGGCGTGATGCCGGAGATGCGCGCGGCCTGCGCCACGGAGTCCGGCCTGTGGCTCATGAGTTTCTGGCGCACTTCGTTGGACAGGCCGCTGATGGCAGCGTAGTCCAGGTCCAGCGGCAGCGGTGCGTCCTCGTAGCGGCGGCTGCGTTCGATCTCAAGCTGCTGCCGCTCGATATAACCGGCGTACTTGGTCTGGATCTCGACCTGCTCGGCGACCTGCGGGTCGATTTCCGGCGGCGCGAAGTCCAGTGCTTGCAGAGTCGCGTAGCTGCCTTCGGGACGGCGCAGCAGGTCCAGCGCCGACGCGCCGTTGCTCTCCGGTGCGGGGCCGAACAGGGCGACGGCTTCCGGCGCGGCGAGTTGCGCGGGCTTGAGCCACAGCGCACCCAGGCGCTCGCGTTCGTGTTCGACGGCCTCGGATTTTCGCGAAAAATACTCCCAGCGCGCATCGTCCACCAGGCCCATCTTGCGGCCCAGCGCGGTCAGGCGCAGGTCGGCGTTGTCCTCGCGCAGCAGCAACCGATGCTCGGCGCGCGAAGTGAACATGCGGTAGGGCTCGGCAGTGCCCAGGGTGATGAGGTCGTCCACCAGCACACCGATGTAGGCCTCGTGCCGCAGCGGTGTCCACGGCGCTGCGTTCTTCACCGCGAGACCCGCATTGATGCCGGCGAGCAGGCCCTGCGCGGCGGCTTCTTCGTAGCCGGTGGTGCCGTTGATCTGGCCGGCGAAAAACAGGCCCTTGATGAACTTGCTCTCCAGCGTGCGCTGCAGGTCGCGCGGATCGAAGTAGTCGTACTCGATCGCGTAGCCGGGGCGCACGATGCGCGCATTCTCCAGCCCGCGGATGCTGCGCACGAAGCGTTCCTGCACATCGTAGGGCAGGGAAGTGGAAATGCCGTTGGGGTAGATCTCGGTGGTGGTCAGACCTTCCGGCTCCAGGAAAATCTGGTGTGCGGTTTTGTCGGCAAAGCGGTTGACCTTGTCTTCCACGCTGGGGCAGTAGCGCGGGCCGACGCCTTCGATGACGCCGGTGAACATCGGCGAACGGTCGAAGCCGCCGCGGATGATCTCGTGCGTCTGCTCGTTGGTGTGGGTGATGTGGCACGGCACCTGTCGCGGGTGTTCATCGCGCGAGCCCATGAAGGAGAACACCGGCACCGGCGTGTCGCCGGGCTGCTGCGCGAGGAGGTCCCAGTTGATGCTGCGGCCATCCAGACGCGGCGGCGTGCCGGTCTTGAGGCGGCCGGTGCGCT
>JBOICL010000379.1:0-6159 GCA_050740055.1 Stenotrophobium sp. | reverse complement strand
ACGCCGCAGTAGTCGGCGCGGCCGGCGACCAGGCAGATGCGATTGCGGGTGTCGATGAATACCGAGGCTTCGGAGCTGCTGCCGACGCGCTCGGTCACGCAGACGAAGAAGGTCAAGTTGAGCATGGTCCAGCGGCGCGACTCGGCATCCTTCACGCCCTTGAGGTTTTTCGGGAACATGTTGTGCGCGAACATCGCGTGCGTGGCGTACTCGCCGACGAAGCGGTAGGGCACGGCGAAGCTCGGATCGGAGCCCATGAACACGTCTTTCACATACAGCGTGCTCTTTTTGGTGTTGACGTGTTCCACGACGCGCTTGAGCAGCGCTTCGTACTGGGTGGGATCGTAGGGATTGAGGTCAGCCTTGAACCAGATTTCATCGGCGACTTCCGGCCATTTCACTGCGTAGGTGTCCTTGGTGCGGCGGCCGGTGCATTCGGGATCGGTGTAGTAGACCAGCGGGCCTTTCACGCCTAGTTTGGTGGGATAGGCCTTCTGCGCATCACTGGGGCCGCCCTTCCTGACGCGGCCGCGATCGTGTTTGATGGCTTCGGTGAACAGCTCCTCCTTGGAAAGATTGTATTTGTAATGGACGTTTTTTAGGCCAAACAGCTTTTCAAGGTCGGTCTGGAAGCTCATCGGGAGTCCTCGATGTGAAAGAAATCGTATGCCGTGGCGGCATGGAGGCCGCAAGGATAAGGAGGGGGCGGGTGTCAGGCAAGCACAGGGGCCGGGTCGGGTGGCCGCGGCAGGTAAGCCTGCTGCACCCGCTCCGGTGTGTGGCAAGAATGAAGCGGTTTTTAAATGCTGAACTTAATTAAAATAATTAAATAAATATAAACTAAACTGATTCCAAAATCCGATAGAGCGGGTGGGATAAACGCAAGGCAGTCAGCACTCAGCCCGGCAGCTTGAAGCCGGCCACCGACGCGCGCAGCTGCTCCGACAGCGTGGTCAGTTCGCCGACCGACTTTGCGGTCTGGCTGGCCGAGCCGGAGGTCTGCACAGCGATGTTGCGGATCACCTGCATGGTGCCGGCGATCTTGGTGGCGGCGGCGGACTGGCCGCGCGCGGAGGCGGAAATATCCGTGATCACGCGCGACAGTTCCTGCGAGGAAGTCTCAACCTTGGTCAGCGCCTGGCCGGCTTCTTCGGCTGATTTCGCACCGCTGACGACGTTGGTGGTGGAGCGCTCCATCGAAATGATGGCCTCGTTGGTGTCGGCCTGAATGGTCTTGACCAGGTTTTCGATCTGGCGCGTGGAGGTGGCGGCGCGTTCGGCTAGGCGCTGCACTTCGTCGGCGACCACCGCGAAGCCACGGCCCTGTTCGCCGGCCATTGCGGCCTGGATCGAGGCATTGAGCGCCAGCGTGTTGGTCTGTTCGGCGATGTCGTTGATGAATTCGATGATGTTGCCGATTTCCTGCGAGGATTCGCCCAGACGCTTGATGCGCTTGGAGGTGTCCTGGATCTGCTCGCGCAGCGCGGCCATGCCCTGGATGGTGCGGCCCACGGTTTCCGCGCCGTTGTGCGCGACTTTCACCGAATCCTGCGCCTGCTGCGCCAGTTGCTCGGCGCGCGCCGCCACCTGTTGCAGCGACTGCGAGGTGCTGGCGATGGCGCTGGTCACGGCGGTGATCTCGTGCGCCTGCCTCTCGGAGTCCTCGTTCATCTTCAGCGACATCTGCTGCGAGTCGTTGGAGGCGGTGGCGATCTGCGCCGAGCTGGTATTGATGGTGCCGACGAGGTTGCGCAGGTTGCCGACGGTGTAATTCAGCGAGTCGGCGATGGCGCCGGTGAAGTCCTCGGTCACCGTCACGTCGCCCGTGAGGTCGCCGTCGGCGAGGTTGGTGATTTCGTCCAGCAGGCCCAGAATCGCCTTCTGCTGGCGCGCGTCGCGTTCTTCTACTTCGCGGCGACGGCGGTTGAGGTCATAGATGCCCAGGTAGGCGAACAGCGCGATCAGGATCACCGCGATCACGGCCGCGGCCAGACTGATGTAAGGCAGCGCGTTGGGCAGTTTGAGATGGTCAATCAGCGCCTGTTCCAGCGTCTTGCCCGCCGAGATGACATCCGCGCTCTGCCCGCGCAGGATCGCCGCGTTGATCTGCATGTTGTCGATGGCGGGTGCGTCCTGGACGATGGCCGTATCCGCATCCTGAATAGGCGCGAAAGCGTCGTTGATCGACTTCGCCGTGGCCGCGTCGATGATGCCGGCGTCGTCCAGTGCCTTGTTGTCCCTGATGTAGGCACGGACCTCGTTGGTCACTTCGGTAGTGGTGGCCTTGGCGTCGCGGCCGGTGGTGAGGATGCGCCGCGCTGCGTTCTGGATGTGCTCCAGGCGCACGACTTCGTTGGTGGCGAGATAGGCGTGCTGTGCCGATCCGCCGCGTGACAGGCGCTCCGCGACCTGCTGATAGAGGGTGATGGTGGCGTCCGCTGCATCGTTGATCTGACCGACATTGGTCGAGGCGCGGCTATAGGGATCTTCCGCCGCGAGCACGATGTTGACGGACGCGCGCATCTTTTTCCAGGCCTGGTCCACCGCGTCCACCTGTGCCAGCACGGAGGAAGGCATCGGTTTGACGTCGGCGTCACGGTCGCCCTGGCGCAGCGCCTTGATGGTGTCCTCGAAATCATCGGAACGGTCGGCGATCAGGCGGAAATCCGGCGTGATGCCGAAGGCCGCGTCGGAGCCGCTTTTGGCCACGGTACCGACATTGGTATTGACCGTGCGCACCAGTTGCAGCCAGGTCTGGTTGCGGCTGCTGGTGGACTGGTAATAGTAGAAGCCGCCGGCGGCGATGATGATGAGCACCACCGCGATGGCCAGCAGGGCAAAGTCACGACGTGAGCCGGTGGCCTGTTTGGTTTCGGCCATAAGTCTTCCCCTCGAAATGTTCTTATTGCTGGTTCAAGCGCCGAGGACGGTCTTGATCTTGCCGATCAGGTCCGCTTCCTTGACGGGTTTGACGATGTATTCCCTGGCGCCCTGGCGCATGGCCCAGACGCGGTCGGTTTCCTGGTTCTTGGCGCTGACGACGACGATGGGAATGTGCGCTGTCGCCGGATCCTTGCTCAGCGTGCGCGTCGCCTGAAAGCCGTTCACACCCGGCATCACCACATCCATGATGACGCAATCGGGCTTCTCCAGCTTGATGCGAGCGATCGCATCCTGCGCGCTGGCGGATTCGAGCACCGTGTAGCCGGCCTTGGTCAGGATGTTCCTGAGGTTCTGTACATCGGTGGGCGAATCGTCCACCACCATGATACGTGCCATGAAAACTCCCCCACTCCAGTCTTGTATCGCCCTTTCCGGGCGCTATAGAGAAAACACACTAGGGCAAAATATACACCAAGCGTGCGGCGGCGGAAGCGGCCGCAAGCGGCTCAGCGGCTGAAAACCGTTTCACCGCGCACCAGCGTGCGTACCGCGCGGCCGGTAAAGGTCAGGCGGTCGAAAGGGGTATTACGGCCCGCGCTAAGCATCTCCGCCGCGCGCAGCGTCCAGCGCTGTTTCGGGTCGATCAGCACGAGATCGGCTTCGGCGCCCGGAGTCAATGCGCCTGCCGCAATGCCCGCGATGGTGGCGGGGCCAAAGGTCAGGCGGGCGACGGCCTCCAGCGGCGTGAGCAGTTTCTCCTGCACCAGCCGCAGCGCCAGCGGCAGCAGCGTCTCCAGCGCGGAGATGCCCGGCTCGGTGAGCGGGAAGGGATTGGTCTTGGCGTCGGTCTCGTGCGGCTGGTGATCGGAGCAGATAGCGCCGATCACGCCGCTTTTCACTGCCGCGCGCAGGGCGTCACGGTCGCCCGCAGAGCGCAGCGGCGGGATCACGTGGCACATCGCGTTGAAGCCTTCGACATCCGTGTCGGTCAGGAACAACTGGTGCGCGGCCACATCCGCCGTCACCGGCAGGCCACGTTTCTGCGCGGTTTCCACCAGCGCCGCACCCCGCGCCGTGGACAGGCGGCCGAAGTGCACGCGCGCGCCGGTGTCCTCAACCAGAGTCACCCAGAAGCGGATGGCGGAGACTTCGGCCGCTTCCGGAATCGGCGCCAGTCCTAGGCGCGTGGCGACCGGGCCTTCATGTGCGCAGCCGCCGTTGGCCAGCGCCGGATTCTGCGGGAACACATGCACTGTGAGGCCCAGGCCCTGGGCGTATTCCAGCGCGCGGCGGCCCATCAGCGAATCACGCAGGCCGAAGGCGGCATTGCTGACGCCGATGCAGCCGGCCCGCTTGAGCGCGCTCATCTCGGCCAGCGCCTCGCCTGCGAGGTTTTTGGTGAGCGCGCCGAGCACATGGATGTTGAAACCGCCCGCCGCCTGCGCCTTGCCGTGAATGCGGTCGACCACGGCGGGCGAATCCACCACCGGGTTGGTGTCCGGCGGCAGCACGATGTGTGTGATGCCTGAAGCCCATGCGGCCGGGACTTCCGAGGCGATGCTGGCTTTGGCGGTCTGGCCCGGTTCGCGGAAGCGCGCGGCGAGATCGACGATGCCTGGGATCAGCCACAGGCCGGTGGCATCGAACGTCTCGCCGAATTTCTCTTTGGGCCTGGTCTTGCCCGCGCTGACGATTTTGCCGTCGCTGATGCCGAGGAAGCCGGTGCCGTCGAAGCCGCTGGCGGGGTCGAGGATGCGGGCGTTGGCGATGAGCAGCGAAGCCGCTTCGCTTGGGAGACGGGAGACGGGAGACGGGAGACGGGCAGCAGCCGCAACGGCGATCGCGCGTTTCGCGTTTTTCGATTTTGCTTTCCCGCTTTTCACGTCTCCTTTCTCCCGTCTCCCGTCTCCCGTCCAAGAATCATCGCCATCACCGCCATGCGCACGGCGATGCCGTGGCTGACCTGTTGCAGGATCAGCGAGCGCTCGCCGTAGGCGATGTCGCCCGCGATTTCGACGCCGCGGTTGATCGGGCCGGGGTGCATGATTACGGCATCCGGCTTGAGCCTCTTCATGCGCTCGCTGGTGAGGCCGAAGTCGCGGTGGAATTCCGACAGCGAGGGCAGGAAGGCGCCGAGCATGCGTTCTTTCTGCAGGCGCAGCAGGATCACCACGTCGGCGCCGTTCAGGCCCGCTTCAAGCGAGTGGAAGACTTTTGCGCCCATCTGCTCGATGCCGGCCGGGATCAGGGTCGGCGGCGCGACCACGCGGATTTCTTTTGCGCCCAGCGTGCGCAGGGCGTGGAGGTCCGAGCGCGCTACGCGCGAGTGCAGAACGTCGCCGACGACGGCGACAGTGAGCTTGCGCAAATCGCCCTTGGCGCGGCGGATGGTGAACATGTCCAGCAGGCCCTGCGTCGGGTGCGCATGGCGACCGTCGCCGGCGTTGAGGATGGCCACGCCGGGCGCAGCGTGCTGCGCGAAGAAATGCGCGGCGCCGCTGGAGTCGTGGCGGATCACGAACATGTCGGCTTGCATCGCCTCCAGCGTCTTGAGCGTGTCGAGCAGCGTCTCGCCCTTGCTGGTGCTGGACGCGGCCATCTGCAGGTTCACGACATCCGCCGACAGGCGCTGTGCTGCAAGTTCAAACGTCGTGCGCGTGCGTGTGCTGGCCTCGAAGAACAGGTTGATGATGGTGCGGCCGCGCAGCAGCGGAAATTTCTTGTCGGCACCGCTGCCGGCGCTGGCGAAGGTTTCCGCTTGGTCAAGAATTTTCAGGATGAGGGGTTTGCCCAGACCTTCGAGAGTCAGAAGGTGCTTGAGGTGGCCGCCGGCGTCGAGTTGGAGATTCGAGGTCATCCTAGGCGCGCATTATGCCCGCCCGCTCTCTGGCTTACGAGTGCCTGATTAGTTTTAAAATATTAATATTTATTATAATAAGTAATTAAAATAAAACTTTTTTATACGAGCCGAGTGCGGAGCGGGTGCCGACGCGGTGCTTGCCCGAAGTGCAATGGGGTGAGCCAGGATTTCATGGACTGCCAGTGGCAGTCCATGCTGGCGAACGCCAAGCTGGAGACTTGGCCGGGGCGAAGCCGGGAGGCACCCGAAGCCCGCGACGTAACGAAGGTCGGCACCCCGCCGCCCGCTCCCGCACCCGTTTTGCTTCGCAAAAACACCGCGTCGCGGGCGGGCGCCGCCGACGGATCAGTCCAGCGCCGCTTTCAGACGCAGCTCCCGATCTTCCAATGCCGCGCGCGCCGCATGGTCAGAGGACT
>JBOICL010000378.1:0-3281 GCA_050740055.1 Stenotrophobium sp. | reverse complement strand
ACGGCACCGAGAAGGCGCTCAAGGATCTGGGCGCGGAAGTGCAGGACGACGAGAAGAAGGCGATCGAGGATGCGCTCGCCAGCCTGCGCGAAGCGGTCAAGGCCAACAACGACAAGGACGCCATCGTCAGCAAGACCGAGGCGTTGGCGCAGGCTTCCGCCAAGCTGATGGAGCGCGTCTACGCCAAGAAGGGCGCGGAAGGTGCCGCCGGTGCGGCGGGCGGCGAACAGGCCGGAGGCGGCGCCAAGGATGGTGATGTCGTCGATGCCGAGTTCACCGAGGTCAAGGACAAGAAGGCCTGAGCCGGGAGTCCAGGAGAAAAGCAAGCGCCCGGCTCCGGGCGTTTGCCGTTTCTAGGGGGAAATAAATCATGGGCAAGGGGCGTCTTGAAGCATTCAGCGACGGGGTCATCGCCGTCGCTCTCACCATCATGGTGCTGGAGATGAAGGTGCCGCAGGGTGCCGATCTCGACGCCTTGCGCGCTGTGCTGCCCGCGTTCCTGAGCTACATCCTGAGCTTCATCTACATCGGCATTTACTGGAATAACCACCACCACCTGCTGCACACGGTCAAGCACATCAGCGGTGCAATCATGTGGGCGAACCTGCACCTGCTGTTCTGGCTCACGCTGGTGCCTTTCACCACGGACTGGATGGGCGAGAACCATTACGCTGCCATGCCGACGGCGTTGTATGGATTTGTGCTGTTGATGTCAGGTGTTGCCTATACCATGCTGGTGCATGCGATCGTCGTCTGTCACGGCGGCAAGGATTCGGAGCTGGCCGCGGCCATCGGTTCCGACACCAAGGGCAAGCTGTCGCTGCTGGCCTATGCGCTTGCAGTCGGGCTGGCGTTTGTCGATCAGCGTATTTCAGATGTGATCTACGCCCTGGTGGCTCTCATGTGGCTGGTGCCGGATCGCCGTATCGAATCGAGAATCAAGGAATGAGCAAGCGTGACTATTACGAAGTCCTCAGCGTCTCCAAGGACTCGGGCGACGAAGAACTCAAGAAGGCCTATCGCCGCCTTGCCATGAAATATCACCCGGACCGCGCGCCGGGCGATCACACCGCCGAGGAGAAATTCAAGGAAGCCAACGAGGCCTACGAAGTGCTCACCGACCCGCAGCGCCGCGCGGTCTACGACAAGTACGGGCACGAGGGCCTGCAACGAGGCGGCGGCCGCAGCGGAGGATTCGGCGACTTCGGCGGCGGCGGATTCTCGGACATTTTTGGCGATGTCTTCTCGGACATCTTCGGTGGTGGCGGTGGCCGCTCCGGCCCGCGCCGCGGCGCCGACCTGCGTTATGTGATCGAGCTGACGCTGGAGCAGGCAGTGTTCGGCTCAGCCGAAACCATCCGCATACCAACGCTGGAAACCTGCGGCGACTGCAAGGGCCACGGCACCGCCAGCGCCAAGAAGGCGGGCGAATGCCCGACCTGCCACGGCGCCGGCCAGGTGCGCGTGCAGCAGGGGTTCTTCGTGCTGCAGCAGTCCTGCCCGCATTGCCGCGGGCGCGGCGTGGTGGTGACCGATCCCTGCAAGACCTGCCGCGGCGGCGGCAAAGTGCGCCGCGAAAAAACCCTGGAAGTGAAGATTCCGCCGGGCGTCGATACCGGCGACCGCATTCGCCTCAGCGGCGAAGGCGAGCCGGGCGAGCGTGGCGCGCCGCAGGGCGATCTCTACGTTCAGATCAACGTCAAGCCGCATGAATTCTTCGAGCGCGAAGGCAGCGACCTGTTCTGCACCATTCCGGTTTCCATCGTCACCGCCACACTGGGCGGCGAGCAGGAAGTGCCGACGCTGACCGGCAAGGACATCCTGCATATTCCCGACGGCACGCAGAATGGCAAGCAGTTCAAGCTGCGCGGTAAGGGCGTGAAATCCGTGCGCGGTGGTCCGGCCGGCGATTTAATCTGCACGATCGTGGTCGAAACGCCGGTCAAGCTCAGCAAGCAGCAGAAGGAACTGTTGCGCCAGTTCGGCGACTCGCTCGCCGGCGAAGGTGGGCGCAACACGCCGGAAATGCAGTCCTGGCTGGGCAAGGCGAAGAAGTTTTTCGACAACCACATCAAGGCCTAGGGTTTAGCCTCTGACCGGAGATCGCTATGGGCAGTACCGCATCGCTGCTATGGGGTGTGCTGTTCAGTTCGATCGGCATGGGTTACTGCATCTACGGCAGAAAGCAGCAGAAGCTCGTGCCGCTGCTGTGCGGCATCGGCCTGATCGGCTACACGTTTTTCGTCTCGAACAATGTGCTGATGGTCGTCATCGGCGTGGTGCTTATGGCGCTACCTTATTTCGTCAGGCTTTAGACAAGTGCGCCAGCATCCATACGGACAGCATCAATTCGGGCAGATCGCGGCAGGATTGGGGATCGGATTTACGAGCAGAAAATGAGGCTCGCCCGGCAGCATGACCTGCGTGCCGTCGGGCAGATTGACAAGGTACTGGTCAGGGCCGAGATTGACGCCTCCTTGGCAGGCAGGGTCGGGTGGTTCTGTAGCTACAGAACACTTGCCCGCATGGTTCTGAACGAACACGCCTCCACCGATATCGCCAACGACGATGCCGCCCGATACGGTAGACCCCGGCGGTATATGGTCAGTAATGCTGGGGTCGTTGCTGCAATCCTCGTCGCACACGATCGCCAGGTAGTCGGTGCCGCGGATACCGATGGTGGCGACTGGCGTGCTCATGCGGTACTCGGCGCGATCGACATGACCGATCAGGCCCGATACGGCGCGAAAGCCGCCCTTGAGCAGACTGAAGAATGCACGTGAGGCAACGGATGCCGATGCCTGCTGCGTTTCGACAAGCGGCGGTGGGGCAGATTTTGCGTTGGCCGGCGATGCAGGCCGTTTCGGTTTCTGGGCTGCAGGTTCCGGTGCGGAATAGTGGAAGTCCTCGACCTGGAAACGGCTGTTGGGCCGCAACAGGATGAACCCGCCATCAACAAACTTGAGATTAACGTAACTGTTGGGGCCGGAGCTGACGATGTCGCCTGAATAGATTGCGCCGCCCTTGGCGAGGCCGCGCACAGCGCCGTCCGCAGAACTGGCCGTACCGTGGCCGGTGATAAGTATCACTTCGCCGGCTGTGTTGGCAGCGAACACAATGCCGGTAAATGCCCCCAGGCAGAGAGCAATGCCGCGCAACAGGATTTTCATGTTTTTCATGATCAGGCCTCGACCTTATTGGCAACTCAGGCTCTGAGGGCCGGAGGATTGCTGTTCAACAAAGCTTGAATTACTGATGGGCGGACCCAAAGCCACGGTGCC
>JBOICL010000377.1:0-12403 GCA_050740055.1 Stenotrophobium sp. | reverse complement strand
CGCTGATCCGCGTCGCATCGGCATCCTGCAGGAGATCGATGCGGTATTCGCCGGGCTGGGTCACGACGAAAGCCACGGTTGGCGTATCCACTTCGTAGGATTGGCCGCTGTCGAGGCTGCTGACATTCAGGTTCAGCGTGCCCTGGGTCAGCTCGATCTGTGCGATCTGGTCGTCGAGATTGAGGAAATCGAATGCGGAATCCTCGGCGAGGCGGATGCTCGCGCCGCCGAGTTGCAACTCGGCGCGGCCGCCGTCGCCGGTGAGCAGGCGATCACCGGTCGTCAGCGGACGGTTGACCACCGCATCGCCCCAGGCATCCTCGCCGGAAGGCGCGAAGCTGACATCGCCCTGGACCACGCTCAGGCGCGCAGCACGATCCGGCGGATCGGCGAACGCCGTCGTTGCACACCAGCCCAGCAGAGCCATGACAAGAAGCTGGCGCCAGCCGCTACGCACGGCATCCGCCTGAGAGGTCTTGCCAGCCAGCGAAACACGCATCCGGGCCTCCTGTGCAGTGGCATGCGGCCATTGGCCTGCCATGCTGTTTGATCCTTTCAGCTATGACACCACATCTGCCGGGAATACTCTCCAAACACGCGCGCGTCTGCACAAGCCCATGTAAATGCCGACGCCCATTGCCCTGCGGGCAAGCACCGTGTCGGCACCCGCTCTGGCCAATCTCACACGCAGATTGTTATTATTTATAATAATATTTTATTTTTAGTTTATATTTATAAACAATTAGTTTTACGTAGACGTCAGAGCGGGTAAACCACACGACTGCCGCACAACGGTACAAGCACCTTGCCACCTCCAGACCGTGCAGCGCAGGGACGGCCAAGCCCTCCTATACTTGAACCAAAGTTGAAACGCATGGAGGAGACCGTGAACATCCAGCTTGACCCTATCGTTCTGAATTTCATCTACGCCGGGTTCGGCGGCCTCATGATGCTTGTCGGCGGCTGGCTGGCTTTCCGCCTGTTCAAGAACGTGATGGGCTTTGACGTGCGCGCCGAACTCGAGCGCGGCAATGTCGCGGTGGGCCTGGCGCTGATGGGCCTTTTCATCGCTACCGGCGTAGGCATGGGCCTGGTCATCGGCCTCAGCCTCAACTGAACCGGCACGCGCCGTGATACAGGCGCTGCGCGGTTTCTTGCTGCCCTGCCTGAGCATGGTCGCTGTGGTTGCCGCAGTGTATCTCGTTTCGCAACACGTTACGGTCACGGCTGGAACGCAACCCCGCCACCACAAGATTGATCTGTTGTCCCGCTCATCGAGATTCCGGTCAGGCACAACCGCCGGGAGTGAAACAACAACCGGCACACGCACCGCCCAAGCCAGTGCGCAGACTGGCGACCAGTCATCGGCAAGCGAGACGGATGAGAGCGAGACTGCGGACAATGACCAGTGGGCCGATACCTACGACAACCACTTCCGCAAATACACCAAGCGCTATTTCAGCGCCGACTACGACTGGCGCTGGTTCAAGGCACAAGCCATCGTCGAGTCCACGCTCAATCCCAGAGCACGCAGCAGTTCGGGCGCCGTGGGGCTGATGCAGATCAAGCCAAAAACCTTCCGCGACATCCGCAAGGAGCACCCGGAAATCCGGAATTTGCACTCGCCACGCTGGAATATCGCGGCAGGCATCTGCTACGTACGCCGCCTCTATGACAAATCAGACCTCAAGATCTTGCCGGACCGTCCGAGGCTGTTCCTGGCTTTTGCCAGTTACAACGTGGGCTATACGCGCATGCTGAAAGTCATGCGACGGACGCCGCCTGAAAGCAAGGGCTGGCATGACACGCTCTCGCATAGCCCGCTGGAGGCGCGCGACTACGTCAAGCGCATCATCGAAGTGAAAACGGAAATCTGAGCGCGAAAGATCGCCCGCTCTGCCAATCGACAGTAGGATTATTGTTATTATTTATAATAATATTTAAATTATAGATTATATTTAATAACATTCCAGGTCCTCACGAAACAGGAGCGGGTGACCTACGCAAACGCATCATTCATCTGTGCCGCTCCCGCGCAAGCCCGTATCCTTATAATCCGCGCATGAATCCGACCGACTTCGTCTCCGCACTGCGCGGTTGCGCGCCCTATGTGCACGCGCACCACGGCTCCGTGTTCGTCATCGCCTTCGGCGGTGAAGTCGCAGCGCGCGAGGACTTCGACGCCTTCCTCTATGACCTCGCGCTGCTGCACAGCCTCGGCGTGAAGCTGGTGCTGGTGCACGGCACGCGGCCGCAGATCGACCGGCAGCTCGCCCTTCACGGACTCAAGACCCAGCACGCGAACGGCCTGCGCATCACCGACCGCGCCGCGCTGGACTGCGTCAAGGCCGCGGCCGGTGCGCTGCGCATGGACATCGAGGCCAAGCTCAGCACCGGCCTCGCCAGCACGCCGATGGGCGGCGCGCGGCTGCGCATCGCCGGCGGCAACTGGGTGATCGCCAAGCCGGTCGGCGTGCGCGGCGGCGTCGATTTCCAGCACACCGGCGAGGTGCGGCGTATCGACGTGGACACGATCCGCGACGAGCTGGGCAAAGACCGTGTGGTGCTGCTCTCCTCCATCGGCTATTCACCGACCGGCGAGATCTTCAACCTGCGCTACGAGGACGTGGCCATCGCCGCCGCGCAGGCGCTGGCCGCCGACAAGCTGATCTTCATCGTCCCTTCCGACCCGGACGGCTGGAAGCTTGCCGACGACACCGGCGACGCCGGACAGCTCGCGCTGGCGGAGGCCGAAAAGCTGCTGAACGCCAAACATCTCAAGGACCAGGATCGCGGCTACCTGCGCGCCGGCATCGCCGCCGGTCGCGGCGGCGTCAAGCGCGTGCACCTGGTCGGCGCCGAGGCCGACGGCGCGATCCTGCGCGAGCTTTATACCCGCGACGGCGTCGGTCTCATGCTTTACGCGGACGAGGATTACGAGTCCACGCGCCAGGCCAGCATCGAGGATGTCGGCGGCGTGCTCAGCCTGATCCAGCCGCTGGAGGAATCCGGCGTGCTGGTGCCGCGCTCGCGCGAGCAGTTGGAACTGGAAATCGGCAACTTCAGCGTGATCGTGCGCGACGGCACGGTGATCGCCTGCTGCGCGCTGTTCCCGTTTCCGCAGAACCAGATGGGCGAACTCGCCTGCGTCGCCGTGCATCCCGACTACCAGAGTGGCGGCCGCGCCGGCGTGCTGCTCAAGCGCGCTGAAGCGGCGGCGCGCAAGCTAAAGCTGAAAAAACTGTTCAGCCTCACCACGCACACGCCGCACTGGTTCATCGAGCACGGCTTCGAACAGGGCAAGATCAAGGACCTGCCGGTGCAGAAGCAGCGTCTCTACAACTACCAGCGCAATTCGATTGTGCTGGTCAAGACCCTATAATCCGGAAAATTGATGCAGCCGTTATCTCGGCCAATTCAGCAACCATGCCAGCAACCATAACGCTGACCACCAGGAAGTCGCTGTGAATCCCATCAGAATCGCCAAAAATATTGCCCTGAAAACCATCCCCACATCGTTGCAGCCGTCAGTGCGGCGGTCCGCCATCAAGGCCGGTCTACTGCCCGCCCCGGTGCTGCAATATCCGTTCTGGGATCTCATGAAGGCCAGCAGCACCCCGCGCCTGAATTACTACTGGGGCGTGTTGTGCGGCGCATCTGTCGCGAAGACGCTGGGCTACGAGCGCATTTCGATCATCGAATTTGGCGTGGCCGGCGGCAACGGCCTGGTGGCGCTCGAACAGGTCGCCGAGGAAGTTGAACGTCTGTCGTCGGTAAAGATTGAAGTCTATGGCTTCGACACCGGCACCGGGCTGACCAAGCCGCAGGACTACCGCGATCTCCCACAGATGTGGAGCGAGGGCTTTTATAAGATGGATGAAGCGCGATTGCGCGCACGGCTCAAGCGCGCGGAGCTGCTGCTGGGTCCGGTGGAAGAAACCGTGCCGAAATTTCTCGCGGGCCCGGCGGCACCGGTCGCTTTCGTCGCCTTCGACCTGGACATGTACAGTTCGACGATGCATGCCTTCAAATTGTTCGAAGGCGCCCCGCGCGCATTTCTGCCGCGCGTAACCTGCTACTTCGACGACATCATCGGTTTTTCGCACAGCGACTTCGCGGGTGAGCGGCTCGCCATTTCGGATTTCAACCAGGCCCATGCCAGACGCAAGATCTCAAAGCTGTATGGCTTACCTTACGCATTGCAGATCAGCCAGATGTGGACCGAGATGATGTACATGTTCCATGCCTTCGATCATGACCGCTACAACGATTACGACGGCATGAACTGGGTCAAGGACATTCCTCTCAACGAAAGCTGAGGCAGGATACGGCCATGACCAACGCCGACTGGTCCGCACGCAGCCGTGCCCGCGTCTGGCACCCCTGCACGCAGATGAAGGATCACGAGTGGCTGCCGCTGGTGCCGGTGAAAAGTGCCGAGGGCGTGTGGCTGGAAGACTTTGAAGGCCAGCGCTATCTAGACGCCGTGAGTTCCTGGTGGACCAATATCTTCGGCCATCGCCATCCATACATCGTCAACGCAGTTAAAGCGCAGCTCGATGAACTGGATCACGTGCTGCTCGGCGGCTTCACGCATCGGCCGGTGGTCGAGCTTTCTGAACGCCTGTGCGCGATTGCGCCGCAAGGTCTGGGCAAATGCTTCTACGCCGACAACGGCTCGTCCGCGGTCGAAGTCGCGCTGAAGATGAGCTTTCATTACTGGCGCAACGTCGGCAAACCCGGCAAACAGAAATTCATCACGCTCTCCAACGGCTACCACGGCGAAACCCTCGGCGCGCTGGCAGTCGGCGATACCGGCCTGTACCGCGAAACCTATGCACCGCTGCTGATGCAACCGATCGTCGTGCCATCGCCGGACTGCTACGAACGCCGCGCCGGCGAATCCTGGGAAGACCACACGCGTCGTCAGTTCGCACTGATGCGCGACACGCTGGCGCAGCATGCGCACGAGACCTGCGCCGTGATTCTGGAGCCACTGGTGCAATGCGCCGGCGGCATGCGCATGTACCACCCGGTCTATCTCTCGCTGTTGCGCACTGCCTGCGACGAGTTCGGCGTGCATCTGATCGCCGATGAAATCGCCGTGGGCTTTGGCCGCACCGGAAAAATGTTCGCCTGCGAATGGGCGACCACCCGATCCGCAGGATCGGGAGAGCGAACCGTGGTTACGCCGGATTTCCTGTGCCTGTCCAAGGGCCTCACCAGCGGCACGCTGCCGCTGGCTGTGACGCTCACGCGCGACGACATTTACGCGGCGTTCTACGACGAATACAGCACCGGCAAAGCCTTTCTGCACTCGCACTCCTACACCGGCAATCCGCTCGCCTGCAGCGCCGCGCTGGCGACACTCGACCTGTTCGCGCAATCCGACGTGCTCGGCCGCAACCGCCAGTTATCCCAGATCATGTGGATGGCCACCGATGAACTGCGCCGCCACCCCTGCGTCGCCGAGGTGCGCCAGCAGGGCATGATTCTCGCCATCGAAATGGTCAGGAACGCGCGCACGCGGGAACCCTTCTCCGCCGCCGACCGCCGTGGCCTCCGCGTCTATCAATACGGACTCAAGCACGGCGTGCTGCTGCGGCCGCTCGGCAACGTCGTTTACTTCATGCCGCCCTACGTCATCACTCCGGAAGAAATCGGGCTGATGTGCCGCGTTGCCATCGAAGGGATTGCCGAGGCCACGAGTGGCTAGCCGCATCTTTCTCGATCAGCCGCTCACGACCGGCGACATCATTACATTGCCCGACGACGCGGCACGACATCTGGTGCAAGTGCTGCGCATGCGCGTGGACGAGACCTTAATCGTCTTCAACGGCACAGGCGGCGAATACGAGGCAATCCTCTCATCGGTCAATAAGCGTGACGCGCAGGCCCGCATCGGTAAATTTCACGACGTGAATCGCGAATCGCCGCTACGCGTTACGCTCGCGCAATGCGTCTCGAAAGGCGAGCGCATGGATTACACGCTGCAGAAAGCGGTGGAACTGGGCGTCACGGAAATTGTTCCGCTGCTGTCCGCGCGCAGCGTGGTCAAGCTCGATGCCGAGCGCTGGGACAAGAAACTCGAACACTGGCGCGGCGTCATCGTCTCCGCCTGCGAACAGTCCGGCCGCACGAGCCTGCCGGTGCTGCATCCGGTGCAGGCGCTGGATGCGTGGTTAGCCGCCACACCCACGGATGCGCTCAAGCTCACGCTGGCGCCGAATGCGAGCCACGGCCTGCGCGACATCGCAGCGGATAACCGCGACATCATCCTGCTGGTCGGTCCGGAAGGCGGGCTGAGCGAAACGGAAATTCGTGCCGCCCAGGCCCAGGGATTTACCGCACTCGCACTGGGGCCGCGCATACTGCGTACTGAAACCGCCGGCGTCGCCACGCTGGCAGCCATACAAACCCTTTGGGGAGACTGGAGCCACTCATGCTGATTACCAACGCCCACATTATCAACGAAGGTCACGAGACCCCAGCGGACCTGCTGATCAAAAACGGCCGCATCGAAAAAATCGCGGCAAAGATCAGTGCGCCTGCTGGCGTCAAAGTGATCGACGCGCGCGGCCGGTGGCTGCTGCCCGGCGTGATTGACGACCAGGTGCACTTCCGCGAACCGGGACTCACGCACAAGGGCGACCTCTTCACCGAATCGGCATCGGCGGTGGCGGGCGGCGTGACCAGCTACTTCGACATGCCCAACAATATCCCGACCATCACGACGCGCGAACGCCTCGCCGAGAAATACGCGATGGCGGCCGGCCGCAGCCACGCCAACTACGCGTTCTACTTCGGCGGCGCCAACGACAACCTCGAGGAAATCGCCAAGCTGAAGCGCAACGAAGCCTGCGCGGTCAAGGTGTTCATGGGCGCCTCGACCGGCAACATGCTGGTGGACGACCCGAAAACGCTGGACGGCATCTTCGCGCGCTCGCCGCTGATGGTGGTGACGCACTGCGAAGACACGCCGATGATCAAGGCCAACGAAGAACGCTACCGCGCGCAATACGGCGAGGATGTGCCGCTGTCCGCACATCCGCTGATCCGCTCTGCGGAGGCCTGCTACAAGTCCACCGAACTCGCGACCAGCCTGGCGAAAAAGCACGATGCGCGCCTGCATGTGCTGCACCTCACCACCGCGCGCGAACTGGCCTTCTTCAAGGCCGGGCCGGTGAAGGGCAAGCGCATCACGGTCGAGGCCTGCGTGCATCACCTCTACATGGATGAATCCTGGTACGCCACGCGCGGCATGCAGGTGAAGTGCAACCCCGCGATCAAGACCGCCGCCGACCGCGTCGCGCTTGTGAAAGCGGTGCACGACAACGTGATCGACGTGATCGCCACCGACCACGCGCCGCACACGGCGGAGGAGAAGGCGCAGAAATATTTCAAGGCGCCGTCTGGCCTGCCGCTATCGCAGCACATGCTGCTGATGCTGATCGACCTGGTGAAGCGCGGCGAACTCAACATGAAAACCGTCGTGAACAAGACCAGTCACGCGGTGGCGGAACTGTTTGGCGTGAAGGAGCGAGGCTACATCCGCGAAGGCTGCTGGGCCGACCTCGTGCTGGTCGATCCGCACGGCACCACCACCGTGACACGCGATAGTCTGCTGTACAAATGTGGCTGGTCACCGCTGGAGGGCCTCACCCTGCCCGCGCGCATCGACACCACCTGGGTCAATGGTGAGATCGCATACCAGGACGGCAAAGTGGTGCCGCGCATCCTGGGGCAGCGTCTGCAATTCTGATCTGCGGCTTTGCTGCACCCGCGCCGCGATGGTATATCTACACCGCGCATAAAAAAGACTCCGCGCGGAGACAAGATGCAGCTCGATGGACCTTGCATGATCTTCCCCAAGCCTGATGCCGGCCCGGCAGGCTGAACAGTGGCTGAAAATCCCAGGGACGGGGGCGATGTGGACCGCACGATCCAGGCGTTCTACAACGCCGCAGTCGAGGACGAATGGCTGGCGTTCCGCGAACATGCCCTGCAAATCCTCTGCGAATGGCTGGGCGCGCAGGGCGGCGTCTGGCACACGCGCTCCGGCAGTGCCCTGCCGGGCGAGTTCACCGAATTCCCCGCCGGCGGCGGACTGACCCGCGAAGATCTGCGCAAGCTGCCGTTCACCTCCGGCGTGCGCGAACTCGAACTGAACCCGCTGCCGGCCGCGCTCGTGCCCGCGAACAGCCCGGCGCCGCAGCGCGGCTACGCAGTGCACTACGCGCATCGCGGCGGCGGCGATCTCAGCAGCACCGTACTGGTGCGGCTGCCGCCCAGGGGCAGCGCGCGCAAGGCAGACGACATCCGCCGCGTCATCGGCCACATGGTTGAAGCGGGCACGCTGGCGCTGCGCAATTTCATCCAGCGCGACGAATGGCTGCACACACTGGGCCGTTCCAACCGCGGCTGCGCGGCGCTGATCGACAGCCACGGCGCGATCTATGTCGCCTCGCAGCGCTTCCGCGATCTGGTCGCCGGGGAGTTCGGCACCGCTGGCTTCAGTGTGCTGCCCTGCCCGGTTCCGGCCGAGGCGGTCGCGACCGACGGCTCCTTCACCCACGGCGCGCTGCATTTCCGCCTGTCGCGGCAGGGGCCGCTGCATGTGCTCTACGTGCGACGGCGCGTGGCGCTGGACGGACTCTCGCCGCGCGAACAGGAAATCGCCCGCGCCCTGAGCAGCGGCATGACTTTCAAGACCGTGGCGCGCCAGTACGGCATCGCCATCTCCACCGTCGCCAACCACGCTTCGCGCATCTACAAAAAGCTCGGCGTGTACCGGCGCGAGGATCTGGTCAACCTCGTGCGCGACCCCGGCAAGAGCCACCCGCTCCCTGTGGAAGCGGGCAAGTTCTCTTGATATTACATTGATACATATTTAATTTGCTCTATATTTAGTAACACACTGGCGCGGTAGAACCTGCTGAGCGGGTGAGCGCAAAATGCGCCGCGGAATCATCGGACAGGAAACCCATGCGGAAATCTCTCCATTGCCTCGCCCTCTGCGCCGCGCTGCTGTTGCCGGCGGTCGCAAGCGCGATTCCCGAAGGCCCGGCCTATCCCTCACCGGCCTGGACGCAGCGCGAGGCGACCAACTACGCGATGGTGCTGCAGGCGCCGCAGGAGGAAGTGACGAACCCAGCCTTCCTGCAACAGTGGCAGTTGCAGAGCCTCGCCAATCTGCAGAGCTATATCGCGCGCGACACCACCGATCCGAGCTGGCTGACTGTGTCCTCGCCGGCGATCACGGCACTGGTCAGCAGCGCCACCGCGCCGGCCACTGCAATGCAGGCGATCCAGAGCGCGATTGCGCAAATCCAACAGAACCCCGCCAGCGCCGTGAGCGTGCCTCTGAATGCGCCACTGTTGCCGCTGTGCACCACCTGGGGCGAGCAGTGCACCGGCAATCCCTACCTTTATCCCGGCACCGACAGTTTCTACGCCGACGAAGCCGAAGTGACGCCGGTGGTGTTTTACGACGACGGCTGCGCGCGCCTGTCCGGCCGCGTGTGGGCACCCAAGGGCTCGCTGGCCGGCGCCAACCTGCCGGCCGTAGTGATCCAGAACGGCTCCAT
This sequence comes from Stenotrophobium sp., assembly GCA_050740055.1. Classification (GTDB taxonomy): domain Bacteria; phylum Pseudomonadota; class Gammaproteobacteria; order Nevskiales; family Nevskiaceae; genus Stenotrophobium. Next base: position 2,816 of record JBOICL010000377.1, on the reverse strand, counting down.
CGAAGCACCGGAAACACTCTACTGGTGGATGGCCCGGCTACTGGTGCAGAACGGTTACGCGGTGATGACCTTCGATCCGCGCGGCCAGGGCCGCTCCGATCAAGAGACGCCGACCGGCGGCCAGGGCACCAATATCAATTCCAGCGTGTTTTGGACCGGCCTGGTCAACGCCATCGACTTCTTCCGCTCCAGCGCGGCGAATCCCTATCCGTGGAACATCAGTTGCGCCGGCACCTACCCGACGCCAACCACCGCCTACAACCCGATCAGCAACCGTGTCGATCCAAACCGTCTCGGCATCGCCGGTCATTCGCTCGGTGCCACCGGCGTCTCCATCGTGCAGGGCTATGGCGCGCCCGGCGCGGCGCCGTGGCCGGGCAAGCTCGACACGAGCAATCCGGTCAAGGTCGCGGTCGCCTGGGACGGACTGATGGCGCCGGACGGTGTCGGCGACGGCGGCGCGGGCGGCAACCTGCCGCTGCCCGCCGGCGCGGCCGCGTCGAACATTCCCAAGTTTGGCATCCGCGTGCCCTCGATGAATCAGGCCTCAGAATACGGACTCGCGCCTGTGCCGTTTACGCAGCCGCCCAACCCGGACGGCCACAAGGGCGCTTTTGCGGAATGGGTCAAGGCCGGCGTGCCGGTGTACTCGATCACGATCCAGGGCAGCACCCACTACGAGTGGTCGCTGCTGCCCACCTTCCCCGCCACCAGCTGGTGCCCGTCGGTGCAGAACAACGCCTGCACCGGCGGCTGGGGCAATGCGCTGGCGCAGCACTACACGCTGGCCTGGTTCGACCGCTGGCTGAAGAAGCCCGGCGAGCCCGGCTACGCTGATGCCGACGCGCGCCTACTAGACGACAGCGGCCCGCAGGGTGCGACGAAGATGAGCTTCTATTTCCGCTCCGCGCGAGACTTCCCCTCGCGCGATGGCACAGCCCACGTCTGCGCCGACATTCGCGCGGGCTGCGCGAATACCGCGGTCAACGGCAGTGCTGCGGGTGGTGGCGGCGGTGGCGCGCTGCCGCTAGTGACACTGCTGGGTTTGCTGGGCACGGCGCTTGGGCGCAAGCTGCATCGGCGCGCGGCTGGATAAGGCGCAAGCCGACGCAAGCTGCGCCACCCGCTCCAGCGAAAATGCTTGGCTGATTAGTTTTATATTATTGATATAACATATTTATAGTCAATATAATTGCTCACATGATGTAGTGAATTGCGCAAGAGCGGGTGCCGACACGGTGCTTGCCCGAAGGGCAATGGGCGCGGGAGGCACCCGAAGGCCGCGACCAGCGCGAAGGTCGGCACCCAACCGCCCGCTCCCGCACCCGTTTTGCTACGCAAAAACGCCGTGTCGCGGGCGGGTGCGCAGCAATTCATGTTTTTATGCAACCATCACGCACCCGTTTGCCGCAGGATTTTCGCGTGACGATTACCCTACGACTCTGCCTGATTTTCGCCCTGCTACTGCCATCGCTGGCGCGCGCGATTCCGGAAGGGCCGGCCTACCCTTCCGCTGCGTGGACGCAGCGCGAGGCGGCGAACCTCGCAATGACCCTACAGGCGCCGCAGGAGCAGGTGAACAATCCCGCCTTCGTGCAACGCTGGATCACGCAGAGCGGCGCGAACATCCAGAGCTACATTGCGCGCGACGCCGCCGATCCGAGCTGGCTGCTGGCCTCGTCGCCGCTGCTAACTGCGCTGTTGAATGCCGGCACCGCGCCGCAGAACGCAGCGCAGGCGATCCAGGATGCGGTGACGCAAATACAACAGAACCCTTCCGCCGCCGTCGCGCCTACGCTGAACACGCCGCTGACGCCGGTGTGCGCAACCTGGGCGTTGCAATGCGCAGGCGACCCGTTCCTCTATCCGGGCGCGGACCCGTTTTACGCCACCGAGGCGGACGTGATTCCGGTGGTGTTTTACGACGACGGCTGCGCACGCATTTCCGGCCGTGTGTGGGTGCCGAAAGGCAGTAAGGCCGGCGCGAAGCTACCGAACATCGTGATCGAGACCGGCTCGATCGAGGCGCCGGAACCGCCCTACTGGTGGCTGGCGGTGGCGCTGGTGCGCGACGGCTACGCGGTGCTGACGTTCGACGTGCGCGGCCAGGGCCGCTCGGACTTGCAGACGCCCGGCGGCGCTCAGGGCAGCGATCTCGGCTCCGGCATATTTTTCAGCGACCTGGTCAACGCCATCGATTTCTTCCGCTCAAGCCCCGCCGCGCCGTATCCGCACAACAAGACTTGCGCGGGTACTTATCCGACGGCCGTCGCCGCGTTCAACCCGGTTTACGATCGCCTCGATCCGGATCGCCTCGGCCTCGCCGGCCATTCTTCCGGCGCCATCGGCGTGTCGGTGGTGCAAGGTTACGGCGCGCCCGGCGCGGCCCCGTGGCCGGGCAAGCTCGACGCCGGCAATCCGGTGAAAGTGATCGCCGCCTTCGACGGCCTGCTGCCGCCCGCGGGCGGACCGGCCGGCGGCTCCGAAGGCAACCTGCCGGTGGTGGAGCAGATCCTGCAGGCGCAGGATGATTCGGGCCTGCCAAACTTCGGCATCCGCGTGCCGGCGATGGACGAGGCTTCGGAATACGGCCTCACGCCCGCGCCGTTCTTGCAGCCGCCCGATCCGGAAGGCCACAAGGGCGCGTTCGACGCCTGGAAGAAAGCCGGCGTGCCGGTGTTCGCCTTCACCATCCAGGGCAGTACGCACTTCGAGTGGTCGCTGATCCCGACCCTGCCCACGACCAGCTGGTGCCCGCAGATCGTCAACGGCGAATGCAGCGGCGGCTGGGGCAACGCGATGGCGCAGTACTACAC
>JBOICL010000376.1:0-2115 GCA_050740055.1 Stenotrophobium sp. | reverse complement strand
CGACCACGATCCCGACGGCAGCAAGGGCATCTGGGGTGGTCCGCCGGGCTCGGCGGAAGAAGACGGCGACCGCTGGATCGAAATCTGGAACATCGTGTTCATGCAGTTCGACCGCGCGAAAGACGGCAGGCTCACGCCGCTGCCCAAGCCCAGCGTCGATACCGGCATGGGCCTGGAGCGCATCAGCGCGCTGATGCAGGGCCAGCACGACAACTACCAGATCGATACTTTCCGCCACCTGATCGCGGCGGTGGCCAAGCTCGCCGGGCAGCAGCCCTACGAAAACGCCTCGCAGAAAGTCATCGCCGACCATATCCGCGCCACGAGCTTTCTCATCACCGACGGCGTGCTGCCGTCGAACGAAGGCCGCGGCTATGTCCTGCGCCGCATCATGCGCCGCGCGATCCGCCACGGTTACAAGCTCGGGCTCAACGAGCCGTTCTTCTACAAGCTGGTCGCGCCGCTGGCGGCGGAGATGGGCGGCGCCTATCCCGAACTGAACGAAAAGCGCGCGCAGATCGAAAAAACCATCCGTCAGGAAGAGGACAGCTTCGCGACCACGCTCGACAAGGGCATGAAACTGCTCGAAGAAGCCATCGCCAAGATGCAAGGCGAGGTGATTCCCGGCGAAGTGGTGTTCAAGCTCTACGACACCTACGGTTTTCCGCTCGATCTCACCGCGGACATTGCGCGCGAGCGCAAGCTGAAGCTCGACACGGCGGGCTACGAACGCGAGATGGACGCGCAGCGCGACCGCGCCCGCGCCGCCAGCAAGTTCACCAGCGGAGGCAGCGTTGCCTACGAGGGTGCCGACACCTGCTTCATCGGCTACGACCGCCTCGCCATTGACGGCGCGAAAGTGCTAGCGCTGTACTGCGACGGCCAGGCGGCGCACGAACTCAAGGCTGGCGATACCGGCATCGTCGTACTCGACAACACGCCTTTCTATGCGGAGGGCGGCGGCCAGGTTGGCGACAGGGGAACGATCGGTGGCTTCGAGGTCGCCGACACCCAGAAAATCAAGGGCAGCGTTTTTGGCCATCACGGCGCACAGAAAGCCGGCAGTCTTAAGGTTGGCGACACGGTCCGCGCCAGCGTCGGCGAATCCGTGCGCCGCGCGACCATGCGCAACCACTCCGCCACGCACCTGATGCACCGCGCGCTGCGCGAAGTGCTTGGCACGCACGTGGCGCAGAAGGGTTCGCTGGTCAACGAGCAGCGCACGCGCTTCGACTTCTCGCACACGCAGCCGGTGACGGCGGAGGAGATCGCCGCAATCGAGGATCGCGTCAACCGCGCTGTGCTCGCCAACGTGCCAGTGACTGCACAGGTGATGAAGTACGACGACGCCATCAAGTCCGGCGCGATGGCGCTGTTCGGCGAGAAGTACGGCGACGAGGTGCGCGTGCTGGCGATGGGTGGCTATTCGACCGAACTTTGCGGCGGCACGCATGTGTCGCGCACCGGCGACATCGGTCTGTTCAAGATCGTCAGCGAGGGTGGCGTCGCCGCTGGCGTGCGACGCATCGAGGCCATCACCGGCGAGAACGCGCTTGGGCTGGTTCGCGAACTGTGGAACGAGCAGACGGAGTTAGCTGGCCAATTTGGAGTTGGCCGCGCAGATGTGTACGGAAAGATCGTTCACTTGCGTGATGAGCTAAAACAGAAAGATAAGGAAATCACGGCGCTCAAGGGCAAGATGGCCTCCGCGACCGGCGGCGATCTCGCTGCGCAGGCAAAGGACATCAAGGGCGTGAAAGTACTCGCCACGCGCGTCGATGGGGTGGACGGCAACGATCTGCGCACGCTGATGGACCAACTCAAGAGCAAGCTCGGCTCCGGCGTGGTCCTGCTCGGCGCGGCCAACGGCGAGAAGGTCAGCTTGATTGCCGGCGTCACGGCCGATCTCACCAGCAAGGTCAAGGCGGGCGAACTGGTCAGCTTCGTCGCCGGACAGGTCGGTGGCAAGGGCGGCGGACGGCCGGATATGGCGCAGGCCGGCGGCACACAGCCCGCGAATCTGCCGGCGGCGATTGCGAGTGTTCATGGATGGGTGGAAGGAAAATTGTAGGAGCGCCTCTCAGGCGCGACTTGCAATTCGCGCCTGAGAGGCGC
>JBOICL010000375.1:0-3564 GCA_050740055.1 Stenotrophobium sp. | reverse complement strand
CCATGATCATGAATGTCGCGGTGCCCTTGCCGAAGCACTCGCCGAGATTCGGGCAGTTGGCTTCCTCGCAGACCGTGTGCAGGTGGTTCGCGCGCAGCGCCTGCTTGATGCGCGCCACTTCCGGCGTGGCCTGCGACTTGGCACGGATCCACGACGGTTTGCGCAGCGGCGCGACGGTCGCCTCGATCTTGATCGGAATGCGCGCCATCTTGTCGGCGCCGCGCAGCTTTTCGCCAGGCACGATGGGCCTGAGGACATGTTCGGGGGGAGTGCTCATGCCGCCATTTTATGGGCAGGCCCTGTTTTGCGCATTCCGGCCTCACCCGCTCTGCGTGTGTGCAGTGAAAGCATTGTTTATAATTGCTTACTATAAATATATATAATAAATAATTATAAACAATAATGCTGATGAAAGCGGCAGTAGCGGGTGCCGACACGGTGCTTGCCCGAAGGGCAATGGGCGCGGGAGGCATCCGAGGCCCGCGACCAGCACGAAGGTCGGCACCCCACCGCCCGCTCCCGCACCCATTTTGCTGCGCAAAAACACCGTGTCGCGGGCGGGTGAGCTGAAAAGAGAGATGCACCGGCGGACTTGACGCGGCGGGCAAAGCGGTTTAAAACTTAACCATATGGTTAACTATATACCTGACCCGCTCGACAGCACTTTCGCCGCTCTGGCCGACCCGACGCGGCGCGCCATCCTGGCGCAGCTGACGCTGGGTGAGAGTGCGGTGAGCGAACTGGCACAGCCTTTCGACATGTCGCTGCCGGCGATCAGCAAGCACCTGCGCGTGCTGGAGAACGCCGGCTTGCTGGCGCGCGAAAAGGACGGCCGCGTGGTGCGCTGTCGCCTTGAAGCGGAGCCGATGCGTGCGGCCAACGAATGGCTGGAACGCTACCAGCGCTTCTGGCGTGAGCGCCTGGACGCGCTTGCGCAATATCTCGATCACCCCGAACCGGAGAACGCAACATGGCCGCCTACGATCCCGTCGTCGCCACGCTCACGCTCACGCGCCAGTACCCGCACCCGCGCGAGAAAGTCTTCCGCGCCTGGACCGACGCGCAGGCGCTGAAGCGCTGGTTCCTGCCATCCGCCGAGCACCGTGTCGTCCTGGCTGAGGCCGACGCGCGCGTGGGCGGGCGCTACCGCATCGTCGTGCAGGGGCCGGATGGCGAACAGCATGGTGTCAGCGGCGTGTACCGCGAGATCGCCGAACCGGCCAGGCTGGTGTTCACCTGGACTTTCCAGAGCAAGCCGGAGGCCGAGTCGCTGGTGACAATCGAACTGCGTGAGCATGCGCGCGGCACCGAGCTGGTTCTCACCCACGAACGCCTGCCCGACGAGGCCAGCCGCGCCCGCCACGAACACGGCTGGACTGGCTGCCTGCAGCACCTGGGCAGCGTCGGCCTCGCGGCCTGAGGCGCGCATGTGCCCGCTGTGTGCATCGGGTCTGTTGTTGGCATTCGCCGGCACCGGTTCCGGCGGCGGCGCCGGTCTGCTCGCGCTGAAAAAACTCCGCGCGCGGCGACGCGGGCTATCGGTGAAAGCTCATGAACAAAGCAAAGGAGAAGGCTATGGCACTGGCAAAAATCGGAACGAAGGCTGAATGGTTGGCGGCGCGGCGCAAGCTGCTGCTCAAGGAGAAGCGGCTCACGCGCCTGCGCGACGAGCTGGCGGCGCTGCGGCGCGAGCTGCCGCGCGTGCCGGTGGAGAAGGAATACGTCTTCGACGGCCCGGACGGCCGGCAGACGCTGGCCGAACTGTTCGACGGCCGCAGCCAGCTGGTCGTCTACCACTTCATGTTCGGCCCCGACTGGGAGGCTGGTTGCCCCGGCTGCTCGCACTGGGCCGACAGCTTCGACGGCGTCATCGTGCACCTGAACCAGCGCGACGTGACCATGGTCGTGGCCTCGCGTGCGCCCTACCGCAGACTCGCGGCCTACAGGAAGCGCATGGGCTGGACATTCAAGTGGGTTTCGTCGGGCGGCAGCGACTTCAATTTCGACTACCAGGCTTCGTTCACGCCTGAAGAACTCGAGCACAAGCGCGCGTTCTTCAACTTCACCTGGCAGGATCCGTTTGCCTCCGAGCGCGAGGGCCTCTCCGTGTTCTACATGGACCGGAAGGGCCGCATCTTCCACACCTATTCCACGCATGCGCGCGGTATCGACGCCATGAGCGCCGATTACCAGTACCTGGACCTCGTGCCCAAGGGTCGCGATGAAGGCGGTCGCGGGCCGTACTGGGTGCGCCGCCATGACGAATACGGCGCTGCCTGAGACAGTCGCAAGCTTTTGATCCACACCGTCACTCACCGACAATCGCCGTGCCGTCCCACTGACCTCAACTGGAGAACACCGATCATGAAACTCTATCTGTTCCCGCTGTCACCCCGCGCCCGCAAGACGATGGCGGTGGCGCATCACCTGGGCCTGTCCTACGAGATGGTGGCTCTGGATGGCCGCAAGGGTGACCACAAGAAACCCGAGTATCTCAAGCTCAACCCTAACGGCCGCATGCCCACGCTGGTGGACGGCGATTTCGTGCTGTGGGAGTCCAACGCCATCATCCAGTATCTGGCCGGCAAGAAACCCGGCGTGCTGATGCCGCTGGACGAGCGCGGACGCGCCGACGTCGCGCGCTGGCTGTGCTGGGATCTCGCGCACTGGGACTCCGCCAACGCCATCCTGCTGTTCGAGAATCTGGTCAAGAGTCTGCTCGGTGGCGGCGGGCCGGACCCCGCGCAGGTAAAGCTGGGCGAGGAAAAATTCCACAGCGCCGCCGCGGTGCTGGACGGCCACCTCGCCGGGCGCGAATGGGTGCAGGGCGACCGGCTCAGCCTCGCCGATTTCGCCCTGGCCGCGCCGCTGCACTACGCGGAAACCTGCCGGATTCCGGTCGCCCCTTACGCCAACATCCGCAAATGGTACGGACGGGTCGAGCAGCTCGACGCCTGGAAAAAATCGGCGCCGCCGCCACTGCCGCTCAATGCGTGAGGCTCGTCTGCAGGGGCTCGCGGCGGTTTACGCCAACACGGATTCCAGCGCCGGTTCGGGCTGCAGGAATCTTGCCGGTGCAATGATGGCTGCGACGGCGCCGTGCGCGGCGCTGGCCAGTTGTTCGCGCTTTAGGCCGGCCGGGGAAAACGGCGGGCAGTAGTTGATCTCGGCGAACAGTTCCGGTTCCTTCAATATCCGCAGGACGTGGCTGACCAGCTCGTCGTCACCGACAAAGGGCGCGATGGCTTCACCGTTGCCGGCGCGCCCGTAGCGGATCGCCACCGGCTGTACCGGGCAGCGTGCTTCAATGGCGGCGGCGAACAGACGCGGATGGAAGGGCAGCACGTTGTCTCCACCGGTGGTGGTACCTTCCGGAAATACGCAGACACAGCCGTTGTTTTGCAGGTGCGGGATGAGTTGGTGCAACAGCGGCCGCGCGCCGCCCTTGCCGCGGCGGATGTAGAAGGCGCCGGTGCCGTTGGCCAGCCAGCCGGCGACCGGCCAGTGGCGGATTTCGGACTTGGCGACGAAGCGTGTGGGTTCGCAGGCGCCGATGACGATGAT
>JBOICL010000374.1:0-8559 GCA_050740055.1 Stenotrophobium sp. | reverse complement strand
ACGGACGCCAGTCCGGCGTCTCCCATCTCACGTCTGCCGTATCCCGGTTTTACTTGCCCGCGCGCGACATGTACTCGCCGGTGCGGGTGTCGCACTTGATCATTTCGCCCTGCTGCACGAACAGTGGCACGCGCACCACGGCTCCGGTTTCCAGCTTGGCCGGCTTGCCGCCGCCGCCGGAGGTATCGCCGCGCAGACCGGGGTCGGTCTCGGTAATCTGCAGGGTCACAGTGTTGGGCGGGGTCACGCTGAGCGGCACGCCGTTGAACAGCAGCACGCGGCAGGTTTCCTCGCCCTTGATCCACTTCGCTGCATCCTCGGACGCGACCTTGCCGGCCTGCAACTGCTCGAAAGTCGCGGGATTCATGAAGTGCCAGAACTCGCCATCGTTGTAGAGGTATTGCATTTCGACCTCTTCGATGTCGGCCACTTCCAACGTGTCGCCGGACTTGAGCGTGCGGTCGATCACGCGGCCGTTCTTGAGATTGCGGATCCGGATGCTGTTAGTCGCCTGACCCTTGCCGGGCTTGCGGTACTCGTTGTCGATGACGGAGTAGGGTTCGCCGTCGATCAGCAGCTTGGTGCCGGCCTTCATTTCGTTGGTGCTGACAGTTGCCATGGTTGATCGCTTTCGTTGAAAAGCGCGGTCAAACGTCCGCGCAGGTAGAAGGATGTCTAGAATGGGCGCGCATGATACCTAAACCCGCATTGCCCCGTCAGCAGCCCCCGCGTTGGCAGCAGGTCCTGCGTGAAGCCTTCAGCCGGCCGGATGAACTGCTCCAGTTCCTGGAACTCAATCCCGCCCTGGCTGCGGTGGACACGGCAACGCTGAGGGATTTCCCGCTGCGCGTGTCGCGCGGTTTCGCGGCGCGCATGAAGAAGGGCGATCCGCGGGACCCGCTGTTCCTGCAGGTCTGGCCGCAGACCGCCGAAGCGGCGAGCGCGCCCGGCTTCAAGCTGGACGCCATCGGCGACCTGCACAAGCTCAAGCCCGGCGGCATCATTCACAAGTACCGCGGCCGTGCGCTGGTGGTGGCGACTGGCGCTTGCGCAGTGCATTGCCGCTATTGTTTCCGCCGCCATTTCCCCTACGCCGAGACGCTTGCGGCGCGCGATCACTGGCGCGAGGCGCTGGCGCAGTTGGCCGCCGACCCAAGTATCGAGGAAGTGATCCTCTCCGGCGGCGACCCGCTGTCCCTGCCGGACGACAAGCTCGCCGAGTTCGCGGACGCGCTGGAGAACATCCCACACCTGAACCGCCTGCGCATCCATACGCGCCAGCCGGTGGTGCTGCCTGAGCGTGTGGACGAGGGCTTGCTGGATTGGCTGGGCCGCGGGCGGCTGCATAAAGTCATCGTGCTGCACGTGAACCACGCCAACGAGCTGGACAACAGTGTCGCAGCTGCCTTGCAGCGCATCCGCGAACTGGACATCCCCCTGCTTAACCAGGCGGTTTTGCTGCGCAATATCAACGACTCGGCGGATGTCCTGGAACAGTTATCAAAAAGACTGTTTGAATTCGGCGTATTGCCCTACTATCTGCACCTATTAGATCGCGTACAAGGCGCGGCGCATTTTGAAGTGCAAGAGGAGAAGGCTGGCATGCTGATGCGTGAACTGAGTTCCCGGTTGCCGGGATATCTGCTGCCGCAACTGGTGCGTGAAGAACCGGGAGCGCCTGCGAAGACGCGGGTGGCATGGTGAATAGTCCGTCCAGCAAGGATGCCGGACCTGCGGCGGCGGCCAACACCCTGCTGCTGATCGTCAGCGAGTCGGAGAACATCACCAAGCGCATCGAAAGCCATCTGCGCAACGCCGGCTACCCGGTGCGCACAGCCTGGGCCACCAGCCTCGAAGACCTTGAGTCCGTGCTCGCGCAAGGCGTTCCGCACCTGCTGCTGTGCGCCGACGGCATGCACACGGCGCCGCTGAAAGATGTCGTGGAACTCTGTGCGCGTCTCTGCCCGGATCTGCCGGTGCTGCTGCTGTCGGCGCGCTACTCCGCGGACAGCACCCTCGCCGCGCTGGCCGCCGGCGCCCGCGACCAGGTGTCCTACGAGGACGCGCGCCATCTGCGCCACCTGGAAATGGTCTGCCTGCGCGAACTCGCCAGCCACCACAACGTGCGCGAACTCACCAGCCTGCGCTCGCGGCTGGAGGACAACGAATCGCGCCAGAAGAAGATCCTGTCCGGCAGCACCGACGCCGTCGCGCACGCGCAGGAAGGCATCATCTCCGATGTCAATCCGGCCTTCGCCAGCCTGCTCGGCTACCAGAACCCGGACGAGCTGGCCGGCATCCCGCTGATGGACTTGGTCAGCGCCGATTTCCAGGGCAGGGTCAAGGACCACCTCAAGCTGCTCAACAAGGGCAAGACAGACGGCAAACCGATCGAAATCGGGTTGCTGAAAAAGGACGGCATGCCGAGCCGCGTCAGCGCACTGTTCACGCGCAACCGCGTGGATGGCGAAAACATCATCGACCTGGTGGTGCATGCGGACGCCGGTGCAGAATCGGTGTCCGGGCGCATGGTGTTCCTGGAAGCCCTGTCCGCAACGCTCAAGAACCTCCCGGTTGCGCAGAAAGCCGCACGCGCGGCGCTGTTCATCTCGATCGACGACTACGCTGGATTCGAGAGCCGCATGGGCTTCCACGATTCCGAGGAAGCGCTGGTGAAGCTGATGGATTGGCTGACCGCCCGGCTGTCGCCGCAGGATCAGCTGTTCCGCTTCTCCACCGGCGAATTCGCCGCCATCGTCGCGCGTCCGAACGTCGCCGATTTCGAGCAGTTCGGCGAAACACTGTGCGCCGACTGCGCCAAGCAGATTTTCGCCACGCAGGCGCATGAGGCGCAGCTCAGCATCAGCGCCGCGATCTACCCCATCTCCGGCAGCGAGAAAGCGCCGCAACTGCTGTCGGAAATGGCGCAGACGGCGCGCAAGCTCTCGGCGCAGGGCGGCAAGCAGTCGCTGGTGCTCGGCCCCACCGCCAAGTCCTCGGCGGCGGAGCGCGAGGAAGCGCGCCGCGCCGCGCAGGTGAAGAAGGCCATCGAGGAAAACCGGCTCAAGCTCGCGTTCCAAGCCATCGCCAGCCTCGAAGGCGATTCGCGCCAGCATTACGACGTGCTGGTACGCCTGACCGAGGAAAACGGCCATGAGCTGCAGGCGTCCGAGTTCATCCATGCCGCGGAAAAGTTTGGGCTGATGCGCGCGCTGGACCGCTGGGTCGTGTCCAACGTGCTCAAGGTCATGGCCAAACGCACCGGCAGTGACGAGCCCTCATCGCTGTTCGTGAAGATTTCGGAGGAGACGCTCAAGGACGCGGAAAACTTTCTGCCCTGGCTGACCGAAGCGCTGAAAGAACGCGCACCCAAGCCCGGAGAACTGGTGCTCGAGTTCCAGGAACTGCGCCTGCAGAACCACATCCGCAAGGCCAAGACGCTAATCCGCGCGCTGCGCGACCTGGGCGCCGACATCGCCATCGACCACTTCGGCGCTAGCACCAACTCGATCCAGCTGACGGATCACATCGCCGCAAACTACCTCAAGTTCAGCCCGTCCTTCGCGGAAAAATTCAACGACAAGGACACCTTCAGCAAGATGACCACTCTGATCGAAGTCGCGGCGCAGAAGGGCATCAAGACCATCGTCAGCCACGTGGAGGACGCCAACGTCATGGCGCGCCTGTGGCAGATGGGCGTGAACTACATCCAGGGCTACAACGTGCAGGAACCGGAAGCGATCATGCTGGCGACCGAAGTGGCCAAGCGCTCGCTGACCACCCGCTAGCTTGATTTACACGCATTCTTTGTTATTAATTGCATACTATAATTACTTATAGTCTATATTTAATAACAGATGAAATCCGTCAAACCAAGTGAGCGGGTGCAGACACGGTGCCTGCCCGAAGGACAATGGGTGCGGGAGGTTGCCCGAAGCCCGTGACCCGTGAATGTCGACACCCCACCGCCCGCTCCCGCACCCGTTTTGTTTCACAAAAACACCGTGTCGCGGGCGGCTGACATAAACCTTCCGAATCGCGCTCGTTTTCCAGACCCAACGGAAAGAGCGGCAGGATCGGTGATCTTGCCGCCTTTTTTCAGCTTCGCTCCTCAGCGCTGCACGGCGCCGCCGAAGTCTTCCAGCGCCTTGATACGCACGTCCAGAGGCGGATGCGTGGCGAACAGCGCCATCACGCCGCCGCCTTCGCGGATACCGAAGGCGGTCATCTGCTTGGGCAGTTCCGACGGCAACTCGTGCGCCTGCTGCAGGCGCTGCAGGGCCGCGATCATCTTGCGCTTGCCGGCCAGATGCGCGCCGCCGGCGTCGGCGCGGAATTCTCGCTGGCGTGAGAACCAGGCGACGATCATGCTGGCGAGGAAGCCGAGCACGATCTGCATCACGATCACCGTGATCATGTAGCCGAAGCCAGGGCCGCGGCGGTTTTCGCCGCGGTTGAGCGCGCCATCAACCAGGTAGCCGATCACGCGCGACAGGAAGAACACGAAGGTGTTGACCACGCCCTGCACCAGCGTCAACGTGACCATGTCGCCGTTGGAAATGTGCGTGATCTCGTGACCTAGCACGGCCTCGATCTCGTCCTGGCTCATGCTGCGCAGCAGGCCGCTGGAGACCGCGACCAGCGAGCTGTTCTTGGTCATGCCGGTGGCGAAGGCATTCGGTTCCGGCGAATCGAAGATCGCGACCTCCGGCATACCGATGCCGGCGCTGCGCGCGAGGCGCTCGACCGTGTTCATCAGCCACACTTCCGAAGAAGTGCCGGGCTGGGTGATGACCTGCGCGCCGGTGGACATCTTGGCCATCCACTTGGAAATCGCCAGCGAGATGAAGGCACCGCCGAAACCGAACACGGCCGAGAAGCCGAGCAGCGCGGTCAAGTTGAGACCGTTGGCGGTGAGGTAGCGGTCCAGGCCGAGCACCGAGACGACGATGGACAACACCACCATGATGGCGATGTTGGTCACGATCAGCAGGAAAATTCTTTTCATAACAATCCGTTGAGGTTGCGGTGAGCTTCGATGGTGTGGGCTTGGACAGGATTTTCAAGCCGGAGTTTTGACAGCCTCCGCATTCATCGCATCCACGCGCTGGAAACCGCGCGGCAGGTGTCCGCCACGCGATGCGCGGGCGCCGGTATAGTTTTCAAGATCGGTGGGCCTAAGCGTCAGCGTGCGCTTGCCGCAAACCAGGGTCAGGCTCGCACCGGATGGCAGCACGCAGGCGGCGAGGATGCGGTCTTCGCCCTTGAGCGCGATCAGCTTGTTGCCCTTGCCCTTGGCCATCTCCGGCAGTTCGCTGAGCGGAAACACCAGCAGACGGCCCTCGGCGGTGGCCAGTGCGAGGCGGTCGCTCACGGGGTCGCGTGTGAGATTGGGCAGCAGCGCAGCCGCGCCCTCGCCCACCGTGACCACCGCCTTGCCGGCGCGGTTGCGTGCCTGCAATTCACCCAGGGCGGCGTAGAAACCATAGCCCTCGCCGCTGCCGAGCACATAACGCTCGGCGGCATCGCCGAGCATCATCGCCGTGACCCGCGCGCCGTCCTGCAGGTCCAGCCGCGTCGTCACCGGCTCACCCTGCGAGCGCGCCGACGGCAACTCGCGCGCATTCAGCGTGTAGCAGCGGCCCTTGCTGTCGAGCAGCACCAGCAACTGGTTGCTCTTGCCCTGCACCGCGCAGAGGAATTCGTCGCCGGCCTTGTAGCTGAGCGACAGCGGGTCGATGTCGTGACCCTTGCCGGCGCGAATCCAGCCGGCCCTGGACAGCACCACGGTGATCGCTTCGGCCGGAATGATCTCGGCCGCTTCCAGCGCCTGCGCCGGCGGCTTGGCGTTGATCGGGCAGCGGCGCTCGTCGCCATATTTCTTCGCGTCCTCCCTGATCTCGTCGCCGATCAGCTTTTTCAGCTTGTCGTCATCGCCGAGCAGTTCTTCCAGTCGCGCGCGTTCGGCGGCGAGTTCCGCCTGCTCGCCCTTAATCTTCATCTCCTCGAGCTTCTGCAGGTGGCGCAGCTTGAGATCGAGGATCGCCTCGGTCTGGATTTCGGTGAGGGCGAAGGCGCGTATCAGCTCAGCCTTGGGATCGTCCTCGTAGCGGATGATGCGGATCACCTCGTCGATGTTGAGGAATGCGATCAGCAAGGCATCGAGGATATGCAGGCGGTCGTTGACCTTCTGCAGCCGGTAGTTGAGGCGACGCGTGACAGTGGCGAAGCGGTAGTCCAGCCACTCGGTGAGAATCTCCCTGAGGTTCTTGACCTTGGGCCGGCCGTCCAGGCCGATCATGTTGAGATTGACGCGGAAGCTCTTTTCCAGATCGGTGGTGGCGAACAGGTGTGTCATCAAGGCTTCGGCATCGACACGGTTCGAGCGCGGAATGATGACCAGGCGCGTCGGATTCTCGTGGTCGGACTCGTCACGCAGGTCTTCCACCAGCGGCAGCTTCTTGGCGCGCATCTGCTCAGCGATCTGCTCCAGCACCCTGGCTGGCGACACTTGGTGCGGCAGGGCTACGACGATGATATTTCCGGATTCCTCGTCGCGCTCCCAGCGCGCACGCGCACGCAGTTGGCCAGTGCCGATCTGGTAGATCTTCAGCAGGTCGTGCGGCTCGGAGACGATCTCGCAGCCGGTCGGATAGTCCGGGCCCGGCACGAACTCGCAGAGCTTCTCGATGTGCGCGTTGGGATGCTTGAGCAGATGCAGGCAGGCCTGCGCCAGTTCGCGCAGGTTGTGCGGCGGAATGTCGGTGGACATGCCGACGGCGATACCCATGGTGCCGTTGACCAGGATATTGGGCAGGCGCGCCGGCAGCAGGCGCGGCTCGCTCAGCGTGCCGTCGAAATTCGGTGCCCAGTCCGATGTGCCCTGGTCGAGTTCGGCAAGCAGCGTTGCCGCGTAAGGCGTCAGCCGCGACTCGGTGTACCGCATCGCGGCGAAGGATTTGGGATCGTCCGGCGAACCCCAGTTGCCTTGTCCGTCCACCAGCGGGTAACGGTAAGCGAAGGGCTGCGCCATCGTCACCATTGCTTCGTACACCGAGGTGTCGCCGTGCGGATGAAACTTGCCGATCACGTCGCCGACAGTGCGCGCCGACTTCTTGTGCTTGGACTGTGCCGACAGGCCCAGCTCGCTCATCGCATAGATGATGCGCCGCTGCACCGGTTTGAGGCCGTCCTGCACATGCGGCAGCGCACGGTCCAGCACCACGTACATCGAGTAGTCGAGATAGGCTTTTTCCGCGAACTCGCGCAGCGGCTTGCGCTCGGTTTCGATGACTGCGCTCATACTTCGATCTCCGCCTTGTTGCCGTTCTGCTCCAGCCAGTCCTTGCGGTCGTTGGCGCGCTTCTTGGCGAGCAGCTTGTCCATCAGCTCGTCCGGCGCTTCGCCATCCAGCGTCATCTGCACCAGGCGGCGCGTGTCCGGCGTCATCGTGGTCTCGCGCAGTTGCAGCGGGTTCATTTCGCCCAGGCCCTTGAAGCGCGTGACCTGCACCTTGCTCTTGCTGCCCTCGGCGGACAGGCGATCGAGGATGCCGTCGCGCTCGCCCTCGTCGAGCGCGTAGAACACCTGCTTGCCGGCGTCGATGCGGAACAGCGGCGGCATGGCGATGTAGATGTGCCCGGCCGCGATCAGCGGCCGATAGTGCTTGAGGAACAGCGCGCACAGCAGGGTGGCGATATGCAGGCCATCAGAGTCGGCGTCGGCGAGCACGCAGATTTTTCCGTAGCGCAGGCCGCTAAGATCGGCGCTGCCCGGATCGACGCCGATTGCGACCGAGATGTCATGGATTTCCTGCGAACCCAGGGCCTCGCCGGAATCCACTTCCCAGGTGTTCAGGATTTTGCCACGCAGCGGCATGATCGCCTGGGTGTCGCGGTCGCGCGCCTGCTTGGCGCTGCCGCCGGCGGAGTCGCCTTCGACCAGGAACAGTTCCGTGCGCGACAGGTCGGTGGACACGCAGTCGGCCAGCTTGCCGGGCAGCGCCGGGCCGCTGGTGATTTTCTTGCGCACTACCTGCTTGGCCAACTTGAGGCGCGCGTTGGCGTTGGCGATGACCAGTTGCGCCACCAGTTCGCCCTGCTCGGGATGCTGGTTCAGCCACAGGCTGAATGCGTCGTGCACCACGCCGGAGACGAAGGTCGCCGACTCGCGCGACGACAGTCGCTCCTTGGTCTGGCCGGCGAACTGCGGGTCCTGCATCTTCACGCTTAGAACGTAGGCACAGCCCTGCCAGACATCCTCCGGCGCGAGTTTCAGCCCGCGCGGCAGCAGGCTGCGGAACTCGCAGAACTCGCGGATCGCCTCGGTCAGGCCGGTGCGCAGGCCGTTGACGTGGGTGCCGCCCTGCGGCGTCGGAATCAGGTTGACGTAGGCTTCGGCCACCGCTTCGCCGCCACCGTTGAGCCACAGCAGCGCCCATTCGACTTCTTCGCGCGGCGCCGCCAGTTTGCCGATGAAGGGCTCGGCGGGAATCGTCTCGGCGCCGGCCAGCGCGTCCTTGAGATAATCCTGCAAACCGTTGGCGTACTGCCACTCGGT
>JBOICL010000373.1:0-3154 GCA_050740055.1 Stenotrophobium sp. | reverse complement strand
TCGTTACTCCGGGTAGGCTGAAGGTGTAGGCGGAACCTCCGTCAGCGGTTGGCAGATCGCCGGACGGTGGCAGGCTGGAATTCGCCAGAGTGATATTCGGCGGGAAATTCAGGTGCAGTTCGACGTTGAGGCCGCCGATCTGATCCAGAACACGGGGCAGGAATGCCATCACCAGACCGGTGGTGGCAAAACGGGTCGACATGACGCCGTCCGCACTCGACCAGGAGCCGTCCGCGGCCTGCGTGTTGAGCAGAACCTGCACCGCCTTCAGCAGGACGGGATCATTCACCGGCGGCGACAAATATTCCAGGCCGAGGCCCGCCAGCGCGGTGGCCAGAGCATCGCTTGGCTGACCCTGGTAGCTCCACCCCCACCCGCCGTCGCTGTTCTGACGCGAACGCATCACCTTGTCGAGCGCGGTCATTGCCTGGTCAATCTGCGTTAGCAAGGCTTGATCGGTGACGACTTTGCGCGCCTCGCCCAGCATGATGAGTTGGAAGATGTCCGGCCTGCTGTTGTACTCGGTGAGCGTGTAGTTCACCACGTCGCTGATGGTCGCTGAGAAAGTCGCAAGCTGGCTGGTATCCAGCGGTTTAGTAACCAGTGGATACAGGTTATTGCTGGAGTAGCTCACCATATACAACTGGTTGCCGACCGTTGCCAGGCCGCGCAGACCCGGCAAGGAAAGCACGCGCCTGGCCACACCCTGGTTGCTGATCTGCAAAAGACCGTCGGGCGTCTCCTGGCCGGAAATGGGCTCGTTATACTGGATATGGCTGACGAACAGGGAGCCGTCCGGCTGAAGCACCAGAAAGTCCGGGCGGAACGAAAGCGCATCCGCGAACACCGTCGCGGTCGCGCCCGAACCGATTTTGAGAATATTGAATCCATTGTAGTTGGCGACGTACAGGGAGCCGTCCGAGCTCATCGCGAGTCCGATCGGACTGTTGAGCAGTCCACCCGAAACAAGGGTTGAGTAGGCGCCGCCCGGTAGGCCGCGCAAGATCTGGTTGTTCGCCGTATCGGTGACGTAGATGGCTCCGTCTGGCCCCTGAATAACGTCACCGGGGAAATTGCCCAGGGTGACCACGGTGTGCTGCGTTCCGTCCGGTGCGACGTGAATCAGACCGCCGGGACAGGTGACGTAAAACTCCGCGGCGGAGAGCGGAAGGGCGCTGGAGCAGTGTGCCGGCAGTCCGGAGTAAACCGTGGCTACGGTGCCACTTGATGGATCGAACCGTAAGATCGTTCCAGCGTCGTATGTCATCGCGTACAACGCGCCATCAGGTCCCAATTTGAGACCGTTTGGCGCGCCGCTGAGGGACGTGGCGTTTCCACTGCCGTAGTCCATCACGTTGGCCACGCTGTTGTTCTTTGCGGTGAGCAGCAGATCCGCCAAGCCGGTCACGGTCAGCATGTTGTGGCCGTCGACGCTGGCCCACCAGCCGCTGCCATAGTCAGGCTGCCAGTAGTTCTGGTTGCCCGAAGTCGAAACGCGCGTTTGCATGAATTGCGCAGCTTTGTACTTTGTGGCGAAGCTGGACAGCTTGTCCTGCGTTTGCGACAAAGCCCACATCTCCAATGCCGTTTGCGTTTCCGCGTAGCCGGGATAGGCACTGTGCAAGCTGCCGTCGGACTGCTGGCTCGTCGCAATTGCGTTGTAGACAAACTGTGTGGTGGTGGGATCGGAGCCGACGTCGTGCCCAAGCAATGATGCCAGACCGTAGTACGACTGCGACTGCACGTGGCAGCGCAGGCAGTGACTCGCGTTCTGGTCCTGCACCACATTGGTGGCAACGTAGTGGCTGCCCTTCTGCACTGCGTTACGGATGGCATAAACCAGCGGGCTGCTGACACCGATCGTGGTATCCACGCCTGTGACATTGATGGTTCCCTGCACGGTCTGGTTGCCGGTGAATACCGTGGCCGGGTTCACCGTGAAAGCACCCTGCGGTTTGTCGCCCACGTAAAGAGTTCCGGTTACCTGCCCCTGTACGCCCGCGGATTGCGGGGTGATGGTGACGTTGAGGTTGCCGTTGGTGGTCGGCGTCCACTGGCCGAAGTTGACATACTCGAAGGCACCCACGGCCAATAACGGCGTATTCGCCGGCGCGGTGTAGAGCACCGTGGCGTTGCTCGGGTCGGTGATGGTCAGGGTCAGCGGCGTTGCCGACAGCGGCACGTTGCCGGCGTTGACGATCAATGCCTGCAGATTCACCGGCGTGGTGCTGCCGGCCTGGGACAGCGGCGGATCGAAGGCCAGCGTGCCAATGAACGCGGTGGTCTGCGCCACGCTGGTAAAGCTGCTGCCGCTGGCCAGCACCGTACCCGTGGGCAGGTCGCGGGTAATGGTGCCCGGCTTCACCACGTCGAGCTGCAGTGTGTAAGCGCCGGGCGGCAGCTGCACCGGGTTCCATGGAATCTGCAGGGTTTTGACTTCCTGCGCGGCGAAGGTGAAGTCGCTTTGCGTGGTTTGCGTCCCGGGTGCGTAGGGGCTGACCTTGGCGACCTGTTTGCCACTGCTGTCCAGGATATAGCCCACCAGAATGCCTTCCTGGCTTGTTGTGCTCTGGTTGCCCACCTGGGCCTGGAACATCTGCACTTGATTCGCGCCCTTGCCGCCGTCGTTGGTCGACAACGCCAATACCTGGAAGGTACTGGTCTGGTTCGCCGGATTGAGGGCGACGTCCAGGTTGTAGTTACCCTGGGCGGTCAGGTTGATATTGAGCGTCTGGCTGGCGTAATTGAGTGCGGTGATTTGCAGATCGAATTTCAATGACGGCAGATTGGACAGCGTGTAATGCCCGTTGGCATCGGTCTGCGCCGTGATAGAGCTGCTCTGCACCGCCAAGGTCACGCCGCTGATCGCCGAGTGGGTCGACGCATCGGTCACCTGGCCTTGCAAGGTCGTGGTATTGCCCTGGCTGTTCTGTGGCGGCAGCAGGAAACTGGCGGAGACCGTGCCATAGGCCGACGCCGCAGCCGAGAAGGTCTGCGTGGTGTAACCGGAAGCGGCGATCTGCAGCTGGAACGATTGTGTGGGGATGTTGGCAATGGTGAATTGGCCGTTGGCGCCGGACGTTGCCGTCAGCGACGCACCGGTCACCGACACGGCAGCACCCGCGACCGGCTTGTTGCTCAGGCCATCCAGCAC
>JBOICL010000372.1:0-2579 GCA_050740055.1 Stenotrophobium sp. | reverse complement strand
GCCGCCGTGTCCTGCAACTCGTGCATCAGGCTCAGGTGAATGCGCTTGATGATGGTCAGCGGGTCGATGAAACTGAGCACGTAGAAGTAGTACGGCAGCAGCAGGATCCAGCCGATGATCGCGCAGGCGCTGCTGAGGTAGAACGGAAACTGCGGCGTCCAGTTGTCGTAGGACAGCGTGATGGCGAAGATCGAATGCGCGGCGAGCAGGGCGCAGGCGCCGAGCACGAACAGGTTGATCTTGTCGCGGATGAAAATCTCGATGAGTTTGGGCGTGTACAGGTTGGCAGTCAGCGGAATCGCCAGCGAGATGAAAGTGAGCAGCAGCGCGAGGATGTTGTTGTAGGCGCGGGCGAAGGGCGAGGCCACCGCGCGCACCATCTGCGCCGACACGTGCAAATCCGCCAGCCGCAGCGGCTGTCCGGTCGCCGGGTTCAGGGTGTGGAAAAAGTCCCAGGCCGCTTCGGCATAGAAGCCGAACAGCGCGACGGTCAGCAGCACGGCGAGCAGCCGCAGCGCGAATTTCTGATGATCCATGAGCGGTGATTCCCCCTGCCCGCACTCTAGCGCGAAACCCCGGCGGCGGTCATATGAGAGCCTCTTCCAATGTGAAATGAGTCTGAAGGGGATACGTGATTCCAACGTGAAATGAGTCTGTAGCGGGGTTCCCTGCTGATGATGGGCGGATGCACGCCATCATGAAGGACGAATCACTCAAGACGATAGAGCAGTTACGGTTGTTTCTCGAAGGCACCGCCGAGGTGGATTTTGGACTGGCGTGCAAGGCGGACCGATATGCTTGGGTACAGAAGACCGCAGCGCGGTTCCAGTACCTGACGCTGGGCAAGGCCGAGCGCGGGGTGATGATCCGCTACCTGGTCAAGGTCACGGGATATTCCCGCCAGCAGCTGACCCGGCTGCTGCGCCAGTTCCGGCAGTGCGGACGGGTGCAGCGGCGGCAGAAGACGGCCGCAGCCTTTCCCCGGCGCTTTACCGCCGCCGATGTGCGTCTGCTGGCGCAGGTAGATCAGTGGCACGGGACGCTGTCAGGCCCGGCCACCAAGAAGCTCCTGGAGCGTGCCTGGCGGGTTTTCGAGGACGCTGAGTACCAGCGCCTATCCACACTTTCCGTGTCGCACCTGTACAACCTGCGGCGCGCCCAAGGCTATGTCCGCTGCCGGGTGCTCAAAACCGCCACGCGGCCCGTGCAGATTCCCATCGGGCAGCGCCGCAAGCCCCAGCCCCAGGGCCTGCCCGGGTATCTGCGCATCGACAGCGTGCACCAGGGGGACTTCGACGGGGTCAAGGGCGTCTACCACATCAATGCCGTGGACGAGGTCACACAGTTTGAGATCGTGGCCACGGTCGAGCGCATCAGCGAGGCTGACCTGATCCCCGTGCTTCAGGTGATGCTGGAGGATTTTCCCTTCGTGATTCGCGGGTTTCATTCCGACAACGGTTCGGAGTACATCAATGGTCGCGTCGCAGAGTTGCTCGGCACGCTGCTGGTGGAATTCACCAAGTCGCGCTCCCGCCACAGCAACGACAACGCGCTGGCCGAATCGAAGAACGGTGCCGTGGTGCGCAAGCATTGGGGCTATGCGCATCTGCCGCAGAAATACGCGGCCCGCCTCAATGCCTTCAATCGTCAATACCTCAATCCCTATCTCAACTTCCACCGGCCCTGCTTCTTCCCGGAAGTCGTCACCGATGCAAAGGGCAAACAGCGCAAGCGCTATCCCTATCGCTGCATGATGACGCCTTACGAAAAATTGAAATCACTGCCCGGCGTAGAATCCCACCTCAAGCCCGGCCTGAGCTTGCAACAACTCGACCAGACTGCAAAAGCCCAGACCGACCATCAAGCCGCACAACAACTTCAAACCCAACGGAGGAAGCTCTTCCAGTCCATCTCTGCACAGGAACAACGGGTCGCCTGACCCCACCTCCCGCTACAAGCTCTCTCACCGACTTTCAGACTCATTTACGGATTGGAAAATACTATGAGGCCGCCGGGCAAAAACCTGCGCAGGCCGGGGCGCAGGATCGGTATCATTGCGCATCCGCCGCGAGTATCCGAACCATGTCCAGCCCGTTTCTTCCTGCCGCACTCGACGCCGCGCAGGCCGCCGCCGTCATCATCCGCAAGGCCTATCGCGGCAACTTCGAGGTCAGCTACAAGGCCGACGCCAGCCCGGTCACCGAAGTCGATGTGGGCGCGGAAAAGGCGATCAAGTCGGCGCTGCAAAGCCGCTTTCCGAAGCATGGTTTCTACGGCGAGGAGACCGGTCGCGATCGCACTGATGCGGAATATCTCTGGCTGGTCGATCCTATCGACGGCACCAAGGCCTTCGTGCGCGGCTATCCCATGTTCTCGGTACAGATCGCGCTGATGCACCGCGGCGAGCTGATTCTCGGCGTGTCCTATGCGCCGTGCTGGAACGGTGGCCGCGGTGAAATCATGTTCGCGGAAAAAGGCCGCGGCGCCTGGCTGGGTGAAGAGCGATTACAGGTGAGTGAAGTGGACGCACTGAACAAGGCGACGCTGTCCACCGGCAATCTCGCGCGGCTGGCGCGCTC
>JBOICL010000371.1:0-1608 GCA_050740055.1 Stenotrophobium sp. | reverse complement strand
CTGGCGATTCTGCTGGCGATTCCCGGCGCGCTGCTGGCGGGCAGTTATCCGTTCATGAAACGCTGGATCGCGATGCCGCAGGCTTACCTCGGCATCGCGTTTTCCTGGGGCATTCCGATGGCCTACGCCGTGCTGCGCGAGCCGGTTCCGTGGACTGATGTCGCCCTGCTGATGGCGGCCAATTTCTGCTGGGTGATTGCCTACGACACGCAGTACGCGATGGTGGATCGCGCCGACGACCTGAAAATCGGCGTGAAGTCCTCCGCGATTTTGTTCGGAAGTTATGACCGCATGGCGGTGGGCGCCTGCCATGCGCTCTGCCTGCTTCTGCTGGCCGTGACGGGCCTGCGCGCCGGATGCGGTGCAGCGTATTACGGTGGACTGGCGGCCGCTGCGTGTATTGCGGTTTACCAGCAATGGCTGACCTGGACACGCGAGCCGCAGCGCTGCTTCCGCGCCTTTCTCAACAACAATTATTTCGGCGCGGTGATTTTTCTCGGCCTGCTGCTGAGCGCGGCCGGCAAGATTTGAGGCATCCCGCCAAAGCTGTGCTGCGTATATACGGCTATCCCGAATGGAGAGATAGACGATGCTGAGGTTCGCCGCCGTATTGCTGGTCCTGTTCACTGCTGGTTGCGCCACACAGGTGGGTGTTCCGGCGAATGAGCCGCCACTGCGCTCCGATGCGGCGTTTACGGTGCAGAAGAACCTGGTTTACACACCCGCCGGCTGGCCGCAGGCGCAGTCCGCTGACCTGTACCAACCACAGGGTGTGGGGCAGTTTCCCGCGGTCGTGGTGGTGCACGGCGGCGGCTGGATTCAGGGCGAGCGCTCCATCATGGACGGCATCAGCAAGACGCTTGCGGCGCAGGGCTTTGTCGTGCTGAACATCGATTACCGCCTCGCGCCAGCCTATATCTTCCCCGCGGCGCTACAGGATGTGCAGCAGGCAGTGCGCTGGTTGCGCGCCAATGCGGCGGAGGATCACGTCGACCCAACGCACATCGGTGCATGGGGTTACTCCGCAGGGGCGGAGCTGGTGGCGCTGCTCGGTGCGCTCAGCCCCGGTGATCCCAATTTCGACGCCGCTGCGCGTGTGCAAGCGGTCGTGGCCGGCGGCACGCCGACGGATCTGCGCAAATATCCCGACAACGGCTTCGTGCGTAAATTCATCGGTTACGACTTCACCGACAGGCCGACGCCGTACCGCGATGCTTCACCCATCGTCTTTGTCAGCAGCGACGATCCGCCGATGTATCTCTACCAGGGCACGTTCGATCTGACGGTGTATCCAGTCAACGCACGCGAGATGAAAAAGGCGCTGGACGCCGCGAATGTGCCGGCCGAGCTTTACCTGGTGCACGGCCTGGGCCACATTGGGACGTTTTTCCTCAGTGGCCCGGTGACGGAAGGAGTGCGGTTCCTGGATCGGTATCTGCGCTAAGGAAACTCTGAATAAGCTGCTGCGCTTGGCATTTTGCGTGAGGGCGGTGCTCGTTCGGGCTTGGCGAAGCAGTGCTTCGCCCGAACAAGCCCTCACCCTCACATACTGATTTGTATGCTCCGGTTCCTGCGCTCCGTCCTCACGCAACCTGCCTGCGCTCGCGA